>CAIYRG010000040.1 GCA_903928515.1 uncultured Alphaproteobacteria bacterium
GTAGGCAGCTTGGCCGCCGCCGCCGCACTACTTCCTCTTCTGCAATCGAATTACGCACTCGCCGCCACGATCTCGGAAACCGATGCCCGAATCACGACGCAGCGCCTCACCTATCCTGGCGCGTCAGGCCCGGTGAAGGCGTATCTCGCGGAGCCGAAAGCTCCGGGCAAGCGTGGCGGCGTGGTGGTAATCCATCAGAATCGCGGCCTCAATCCGCACATCGAAGACATCGCGCGCCGCTTGGCGACGGAAGGTTACAATGCACTCGCGATCGATCTGCTCTCGCCGCAAGGCGGAACGCCCAACGATGACGACAAAGCGATGGCCATGTTCAAGGACGTGAACATGGATCTGGCATTGAAGGATGCCGACGCGGCGTCCGCATTCCTGCGCGCGCGGCCCGAAAGCAACGGCAAGATCGGCGCGATGGGTTTCTGCTGGGGCGGCGGCTTCGTGAACACGATGGCCATCACCGATCCCGACTTGAAAGCGGGCGCGGCCTATTACGGCACGCCGCCCGATCTCAACGACGTGTCGAAGATCAAAGCCGAATTGCTGTTGAATTTTGCCGATGCGAAGCTCGATGCGCGCAACGGCCAACTCGCGCCGCCTTATGACGAAGCGCTGACGAAAGCCGGTATCAAGCATCAGATGTATTTCTACGAAGGCGCGAACCACGCCTTCAACGACGACACGCAGGCACCGCGCTACAACGCCGATGCCGCGAAGCTGGCATGGTCGCGCAGCATGGATTTGTTCAAGCGGAACCTCTCGTAACGCACGGCTCTGCGTTTCCTCCCCTGCACTCGCGGGGGAGGAAACCGATAGTGAGGTTACGCTAGGGATCGTTGTGTTCGCGCCAACACGATCAGCACCGCGATCATTGCCAGTATCAGGCCCGGTATAGCGATGACGAGGACATCGCTGGCGCCGATGCCGGCCGCGAGCAGCAAACCCGCCGATAGCGGCCCTGCCACCGAACCACAGCGGCCGATGGCGACAAGCCAGCCCATGCCGGTGCCGCGGATCAGCGGTTCGTAGTAATTCGGCGCTAGGCCATAGACGACAAGCTGCACGGCGGCGGTGAACATGCCCGCCCCCGTGACGCCGAGTGCTACCACAACGTCGCCCGTGCCGTAGGCCAGAAGCCCAAGCGAAATCATGACTGCGAGATACATCGCGATGATGGCCGCGCTCGCGCGTTTGGAATGATCCAGCAGATAACAGCTCAAGATCATTCCGCACATCGCGCCGAGATTGAACAGTATGAGGAAGGATGCGGCCGTGGCGCGGTCGTAGCCTTTGGCGATGAGCAGCGTCGGCAGCCAGCTCAACAATTCGTACAGCGCGAACAGTACGAAGAAGAACGACAACCACAGGCCAAGTGTTGGGATCAAACGCCCATCACCGAACAAGGCCTTGCCGATTGCTTGAGGCGCGACGCGCGCAACTTGCGCTTTGCGCTGCGCGAAGTCGCGCGATTCCGGCAAGCCCCACGCCAGCAGCGGCGCGATGAGAACCGGGCCTATACCGCCGATATAGAAGACGACGCGCCAGCCGTATTCGTCGATCAACAGCCAACCAATACCGGCAGCGACGGCACTTCCCACGGGCATGCCGCAATACATCAACCCCATCATTGTGCTGCGCAGGCGTGGCGGCACCGATTCCGATACCATGGCGACGAGATTGGGCATCGCGCCGCCCATGCCGACGCCTGTGAGAAAGCGCGCCAAGACGAGCGTTGCGAAACTCCAGGATTGCGCGGTGGCGATGGAGAAAAGCCCATACAATGTGACGCACAGCACGAGAACGAACTTGCGCCCGCGCCAGTCTGCCAAGCGTCCGCCAACCGCCGCACCGATAACAAGGCCGAATGTGCTGGCGCTCAAGACCCAACCGAGCTGCGCCTTATCGAGCATGAACTCGCCCGCGATGCCTGGCGCGGCAATGCCCGCCGATTGCAGGTCAATGCCTTCCAGAAGCGCTGCGGCAAACCACAGCGCGATGGTGAGCGCCGAGACATTGCGGGTTACGGACGCAGATATGGCGTTGTTCGACAAAGCTTCCCCCCGAAAGGCTTTCGCCCCAAAGCGTCAGGTCCTTATGGACTCTGTTGTTCGCCAACTCTGTTCGCATCGCCCCCAAGGCGCAAGCCGCCACAGCGAAGCACGCGCAAGCCGCACCCATTGCGGCCCGTTATTGCGGCGAGGAGATTTCCTTGGACTCCACGTCGGCATAACCGCCGGGCACAAACACGCCCACCGGATAGTATTTTCCGTTCGCCAGCGTGATGGCGGTGAACATGCCCTCGCCCAAACCGGCGCGCGCAGGGTTGTATTCCACCGTCACCTTGTCGCCGACTTTCATCATCGCCTTGCTCCAGCCGGATTTCTCGAGCCGCGAAGCGCCACCGCCTTCGAACTTCCAATCCTCGATCTTGCCGTTCGAGCGCACCACGGTGAGGTCAATCCACGAGTGCGGATTTTCCCAACCGAAGCCCTTGATCGTTCCCACCACATGGGTGCGTAGCGTGCGATCAAACGCGGCCTGCGAATGATGCGCGAAAGCCGGTGACAAAAGTGCCGACGCTGCAAGCACTGCATTTATGAGGAGCAAGCGACGCATAAATCCCCAATCCAATTCACCGTGATAAAAATCCCGGCGGCCCGAAATTCGAGACATAGGTTTTACCGTCCGGCGTCGTCACGCCATGGAACACACCGCCCGGCATGCCGTCGCGCCGCGGTCCATAATGCACGGTGACTTTGTCGCCTTCGTGCATGATCTCTTTGTTCCAGCCTGAGCGTTCTAAACGCCCGACGCCTGCACCTTCGAGATTCCACGCTTCCTGCGAGCCGTCGGGTTTGATCACGACCAGATGAATCCAGGCATGCGGATTGGTCCACTCGAATTCTTTCACCGTGCCGCTGATGGCCAGATTCCCGGAGCGGTCGTACATCGCCATCGAATGATGCGCGAAGGCAGGCGAGGCGATGAAAGCCATGAAAGACACAATCCCAATGAGGCCGCGCTTCTGCATCGCAAGCCTATCGGAAAACCGCGTCGGGGCCGGCCTGATTGGCGAATGGCCCGACATATTTCTTGCCATCCGCCGTCACCACGATCTGAAACAGGCCGCCGACATGGCCATCGCTCCTGGGATTGTAGTGGATGGTGATCTTGTCGCCGGGGTGCATCATCTCCTTGCTCCAACCCGTGCGCGACAGACCATAAACGCTGGTGCCTTCGAAATTCGCCTCTTCCATCGTGCCGTCCGGCTTGGGGATCACCACGTGAATGAAGGAATGCGGGCTGGCCCAATCCCACGCCTTCACCGTTGCGATCACTTCCTTGTTCTGGCTGCGGTCGTACATCGCGAGCGAGTGATGGGCGGACGCGGGGGCCGCGGCGCATACAGCGGCTGCAAATCCGAAAAGCACGAACCGGATTGAGGGCGTCATGCGCGGACGCTATCGCGCCGCCCCAAAGCGGGCAAGGCGGCCAAGGCGAGCAAGCATAATCCGTATAAGGAGTTTGTTGCACATGCGTAAAGCACGGGCGTCCGCCGTTGGGTTCGAAACACAACCGTGCAACCCATCTCCGCCTGGACCGTTACATGTCCGGAACCTTTGCGGAGTGAAGAACCATGGCCAGTCAGCAAAAGCATGAGATTCGCGAGAAGATCGAGAATCCCGGCAAGAAGGCGAACCCTCAGAAGGTAGAAGGCCGCAAGCTGGACGACGCGCTGGACGATTCTTTCCCGGCCAGCGATCCGCCGTCACAGACCGATCCCACCAAGGGAACCGTCGTGGACAAACACGCTGTGCGGAAGATGGCGGCGCAAGCGCCCAACGCCGAGGCAGGCGAACACGCACCTGGAAAATCGGCGGACGCAAAACACTGATCTTTATGACGTCTGGGAATAAGCGGCGCGCAGTCCTTGCAACAAAGGCCTGCGCGCCGATCTTTTTTTCTCCACGCGTCCGTGCCTTAATGCGCGCCGAATTTGGACATTTGGAACTAGGAGATATTCATGCGTATCGGCGACATCGCGCCCGATTTCGAGGCGCAAACCTCGGAAGGCCCGATCAACTTCCATCAATGGCTCGGCAATTCCTGGGGCGTGCTGTTCTCGCACCCGAAGGATTTCACGCCGGTCTGCACCACCGAACTCGGCTACATGGCAAAGATGAAGCCGGAGTTCGACAAGCGGAACACCAAGATCATCGGCCTGTCGGCAGACCCTGCGGAAAAACACTCCGGCTGGGCCAAGGACATTGAAGAGACGCAGGGCACCGCGCCGAATTATCCGATCATCGGCGATCCGGATCTCGCGATCTCGAAGCTCTACGACATGCTGCCGGCCGAAGCCTCGGGCGATCCGTCCAAGCGCACCGCCGCCGACAACCAGACCGTGCGCAATGTCTTCGTCATCGGCCCCGACAAGAAGATCAAATTGATCCTCGTCTATCCGATGACCACGGGCCGCAATTTCGACGAAGTGCTGCGCGTGCTGGATTCGCTGCAATTGACGGCCAAGCACCGCGTGGCGACGCCGGTGAATTGGAAACAGGGCGACGATGTGATCATCGCCGGTTCGGTGACGAACGACGAAGCCAAGACGATCTATCCGAATGGATGGAAAGAACCGAAGCCCTATATCCGCATCGTTCCGCAGCCGAAATAAGCAGCCGAAAGAACGAAACAACGAACGCCCGCGTGGCTCTCACGCGGGCGTTTTCATTTTTATCTGTTCGTCTCGATATCCGAGAATCGGTCGATCTTGCGCAGCGACGGGAACGTCAGCAGCCAGATTCCGGCAATGACGAGCGTGCCGACGCCGCCCAACACCGCAGCCGGCACCGCGCCGAAATGTCCCGCCGACTCGCCGGCGCGGTATTCGCCCAACTGGTTCGACGTCCCGGTGAACAGCATATGCACGGCGGAGACGCGGCCTCGCATGTGATCGGGGGTTGCGATCTGCACCAGCGAATTGCGGATCACGACACTCACCTGGTCGGAGGCGCCGAGCACAATCAACGCGATCAGCGAAACCCAGAACACCTGCGACAGGCCGAACACGATGGTCGCGATGCCGAACCCGCCCACCGCGATGTACATCCGCACGCCCAAATGCCGATGCAACGGCCATCGCGCGAGGCCCACCGCGATCACCGCCGCGCCGATAGCCGGCGCGCTGCGCAGCGCGCCCATTCCCGCCGAGCCGATATGCAGGATGTCGTGCGCGTAGATCGGCAACAGCGCCGTAGTGCCGCCAAACAGCACGGCGAACAAATCCAGCGTGATCGCACCCACCAACATTGGCTTGGACAACACATAGCGAATGCCTTCGGTGACACGACGGAAGGCCGAGATCTGGCTTTCCTGCCGCCGCGTCTGCGCACGGATGCGCACGCGGATCAGCCCCGCCGCGGCGACACAAAGCAGCGCCAGCACCACCGAATAGGTCAACGGCGCGCCGAAGATGTAGAGCAAGCCGCCGACGGCAGGACCTGAGATGTTCGCCGTCTGTCCCACCGACGAGGCCCAGGCGATCGCTTTGGGCAGCGTTTCGGACGGCACGAGGAATGCCACGAAGGACTGCACCGCCGGTCCCTGCAAGCCGCTGGCGCAGCCATAGAGCGCGGCAGCCACAAAGAACGGCCAAACGGCGTGCACGCCCATGAGGGTCAGCGCCAGCAACAATCCGGTCGCCAATCCGGCAATCGCGCAGGTGGCGATCAGCATCAGCCGCCGGTCGACCCGGTCGGCGAGATCGCCTGCCGGCAGAACCAGGACGACCATGGGCAGGAACTGCGCCAGGCCGACATAACCGAGGTCGAACGCGTTATGCGTCAGATCGTAAACCTGCCAGCCGACCGCCACGACCTGGATTTGGGTCGCCAGGCTGCTGCAAAAGCGGGCGCTCAGATAGAGAAGGAGGTCCCGCGAGGTGGGACTGGACGGGCTCAGGACGGGGGAAGGGGCGCTCAAAGACGGGCTCGGAAGGAAATTATTGTGGCATTACAGGCAATTTGAGGCCGTATGTCGCATGTTTCTAACCAAAAGGGCACTAGCCCCGGCGGTCAAATTTTTGAATAAGAACAAACAAGTAGTTGGTTAGAGCGCGATGGGGGCATGGCGCGATAACAAAAAGTTCAGGTGCGTCGGTGTATTTGCGGTCCCTAAAGCCTTAGGAGACCGACAAAGTTTTGCGACACAATGTTGGTTATTGGTCGCTATATAAGGCCATGTTACGTACCCCAACATCACGCGTCGGTCCCCCCGCGGCGCGCCAATAGCGACCGCATCTGATATGAACAAAATGGAACACGACCGGATTTCGTCGCCTCCCTACGCGCGCATACGCCGGCGTATTCGCTTCTCCTCGCCCCGCGTTTGGCTTGTGGTTCTGCTCGTCATCGCGGCAGGCGGCTACATGCTTTATGCCAACCCCTTCGGCAGCGGTGCTGCCGGCGGCGGTGCCGGTGGCCGTGGCGGGCGTGGGCAATTGCCGCCTCCGCCGGTCCATGTGGCGACAGCCGAGACCAAGGACGTTCCGGTCGTTATCCGCACCATCGGTACGGTGCTGGCCAACGCCACGGTCCAGCTCAAATCCCAGATCGACGGCCAGATTTTCTCCGCGCCCTTCTCCGAAGGCCAGATGGTGAAAGCCGGCGATCTTCTGTTCAAGATCGACCCCGCGCCTTACGCCGCCGCCCTGCGCCAAGCGCAGGCGACGCTCGCCAAGGACGAAGCCCAGGCGACGGCTGCCAAGAGCGACGCCGAACGCAACGCCAGCATGGTGGCGCGCGGCATCGTCTCCGCCCAACAGAACGAAGCCTCCACCGCCACCGCTGCAGCCACCGCCGCCTCGGCGATGGCTGACCGCGCCAATGTGGAAAAGGCCCAGCTTGAACTCGGCTACACGGAAATCCGCTCGCCCATCACCGGCAAGACCGGCCCGATCCTGGTGCATCCGGGCAACCTCGTGAAAGCCAACGACACGACCTATCTCGTGAGCATCACGCAGGTTCAGCCGCTCAAGATCTCCTTCTCGCTGCCGCAATCGGATGTGCCGATCCTGCAGGACCGCATGAAGCAGGACGAATTGCAGGCCAGCCTGACGCTGCGCACCGATGCAGCACTCGCCGCCGTGCCGGTAAACAATGACGATATCAACGTGAAGGTCGACGTCCTCGGCAATGCGATCGATGCCCGCACCGGCACCATCGAATTGCGCGCGAACTACGACAATCCCGATCTGCGCCTCGTGCCGGGCGAACTCGTCGATGTGCGCGTGCGCCTCAACACACTGCGCAATACCGTGACCGTGCCGCCGGAGGCCGTGAATGTCGGCCCCAACGGCAATTTCGTCTACGTGGTCGGCGACGACAAAAAGGCCGAGATGCGCGCCGTGAAGGTGGCCTATCAGGACGACTTCCTGGCGGCGATCAGCGACGGCTTGAAGGCCGGCGAACGCGTCGTTACCGAAGGACAATTGCGCGTGATCGCCGGTGCGCCGGTGCAGATCACGGGCGAACCCGGTCAAGGTGGACAAGGCGAAGGCGGCTTCCAGCGCGGCGGCGGCCAAGGCCACGGCCAGGGTGGCGGCCAACGTGGCAACGGCCAAGGCGCCAAAGATGCGCAGGGCAACGCGCAAGGTTCCGCGCCGACGAAGCCATGAACCTCTCTGAGCCGTTCATCCGCCGCCCGGTGATGACAACGCTGGTGATGGCGGCGTTTCTGCTCACCGGTTCTCTCGGGTATTCGACGCTTCCGGTCAGCGAACTTCCCGCCATCGACTATCCGACGATCCAGATCCAGGCGATGTTGCCGGGCGCGGACGCCGATACGATGGCGTCCTCGGTGGCCACGCCGCTCGAGAACAAATTCTCCGGCATCGCATCCATCGACTCCATGTCGTCGCAGAGCCAAGCCGGTTACACGCGCATCACGCTGCAATTCAAGCTCGACCGCAACATCGATGCGGCCGCACAGGACGTGCAATCGGCGCTCTCGTCCGCCGTGCGCCTGTTGCCGAAGGACATGACGACGCCGCCGTCGATCAACAAGGTCAATCCGGCGGACCAGCCCTTCATGTTCCTGGTGTTCTCGTCGAACACCATGCCGATCAGCCAAGTCGACGAATACATGGAGACGTTCGTCGGCCGCCAGATCTCAACGATTGACGGCGTGGCGCAAGTCCAGGTTTGGGGTGCGCAGAAGCCCGCGATCCGCGTGCAGATGGACCCCGACGCGCTCGCCGCGCGCGGCATCGGCGTGGACGAGCTTTCCAACGCCATCCAGGCCGCCAACGTGAATCAGGCGACCGGCACGCTGGATGGCCGCACCCGTGCGGCCATGATCCAGGCGCAAGGCCAGCTGTTCGATTCCAAAAGCTTCGGCCAACAGATCATTGCCTACCGCAACGGCGCACCGGTGCGCCTGAACGAAGTCGCGACCGTCATCGACTCCGTCGAGGTCAACAAGAACCTCAGCTTCTACAACGGCATCCCCGCTTTGATGCTCGCGGTGCAGCGCCAGCCGGGCGCCAACACGGTGGCTGTGGCGGATACGATCTTCAAATTGCTGCCTGCGCTGCAGAAGCAGTTGCCGCAGGGCATCAGCGTGCATATCGGCTACGACCAGAGCGCCTCCATCCGCGCCGGTGTGAAAGACGTGCAGCTCACCCTGCTCGTTTCGGCCCTGATGGTCATCGCGGTGATCTTCATCTTCCTGCGCACGCCCTCGGCCACGCTCATCCCCACCGCCACGCTGCCCATCAGCGTGATCGGCACGTTCGGCGTGATGGGGTTCCTGGGTTACTCGATCGACAATCTGTCGTTGATGGCGCTGACGCTGGCCGTCACCTTCATCGTCGACGACGCCATCGTGATGCTCGAGAACATCATGCGGCATGTCGAAATGGGCGAAGACCCTTACGCCGCCGCGCTGGCCGGCTCAAAGGAAGTGTCCTTCACCATCCTGTCCATGACGCTGTCGCTGGCCTCGGTGTTCATCCCGTTCCTGTTCATGGCGGGCATTCTCGGACGTCTGCTGCACGAATTCGCGGTGGTCATCGTGGTGGCGATCCTGATTTCCGGCCTCGTGTCGGTGACGCTCACGCCCATGATGTGCTCGCGCCTCATCAAATCGCGCGAAGAAGAAAGCCACGTCCAACACAACAGGTTCTATCGCGCGAGCGAGGCCACGTTCGACGCCATACAGCGCGGCTACGACGCGAGCCTTGCCTGGTCGATGCACCACAAGCGCTTCATTCTCGGCACGTTCTTCGCCAGTCTCATCGCGACGGTGCTGGCCTATATGTGGACGCCACAGGATTTCATTCCCGCGACCGATAACGATTCCATCATCGGTTTCACGCAAGGCTCGACCGGCATCTCCTTCGCCGAAATGCTGCGGCTGCAGAATCAAGCCGCCGCGATCGTGCAGAAAAATCCAAACATCGAAGCCGTCATGTCGAATGCCGGTTCGAACCAGTCGAACGTCTACAACAACGGCCAATTCCGCATCCGGCTGAAGCCGCGCAATCAGCGCAAGGACGGCGTGGACGCCGTCATGCAGCAATTGCGCGGTCCGCTGGCTCGCCTGCCCGGCATCAAGACGTTTCTGCAAAATCCGCCCTCAATCAAAATCGGCGGCATGCAAAGCCGTGCGTCCTACCAATACACGCTGCAAGGCATCGACCCTGCCCTGCTTCAGGCGACCGCTTTGCGCATGCAGGACGCCCTCGCCACCACACGCGGCTTCATCGACGTGACAAGCGATTACGACCCTTCCACGCCGTCGGTGACCGTGGGCATCAACCGCGACCGCGCGGCGGCGTTGGGCGTTTCGGAAACCGAAGTGGAAGGCGCGCTCGGCGATGCCTTTGGCGGACAGCAGATTTCCACCATCTTCACCCCGGCCGATCAGTTCAAAGTGATCCTGGAAGTGCTGCCCAAATATCAGGGCAGCGACGACTCGCTTTCACACCTTTATCTGTCGAGCACGAGCGGCACACTTGTGCCCCTGTCAGCCGTCACCGAAATCGGCCACGGCAGCACGGTGGTCTCGCAAAACCATTTGAGCCAGATTCCGGCGATCACGCTGTCGTTCAACCTCACGCCGGGCACGCCGCTGTCGCAGGCTGTGACATCGATCCAGGACGTGGAAAGCAAGATCGATCTCCCGGATTCGATTCAAGGCAGCTTCCAGGGCACGGCGCAGGCGTTCCAAAGCTCCGTGAAGGGCATGGGCCTGCTGATCATCGCCGCCATTCTGGCCGTCTATATCGTGCTCGGCATTCTGTATGAGAGCTTCATCCACCCCCTGACGATTTTGTCGGGCCTTCCGGCGGCGGCCGTGGGCGCGCTCATCACGCTGGCGGTCTTCCAAGTGCCGCTGAGCCTCTATGCCTTCGTCGGCATGATTATGCTCATCGGTCTGGTGAAGAAGAACGCGATCATGATGATCGACTTCGCCCTCGCCCGGCAACGCGTGGACGGCCACTCGGCCGAAGACGCCATCCAGGAAGCCGCGCGCGTGCGCTTCCGTCCCATTCTGATGACGACGATGGCAGCCTTGTTCGGCACGCTTCCCATCGCGCTCGGCATCGGCGCCGGTGGCGAAAGCCGCCAGCCGCTGGGCCTCGCGGTTGTGGGCGGGTTGCTGCTGTCACAGACGCTGACGCTCTACATCACGCCGGTGCTCTACTACTACCTCGACGGCTTGGCTGCGCGCCGTAGCCGCAAGCACCGCGCCATTCCGGTCAGCGCGGAATAATCTGCTGACATAAGTCTCGCTCTCTCCTTTCCTCCTCTGCACTTGCGGGGGAGGAAACCGGCAGCGGGCAAGAGGAGAATGTCAGTAATGACGTGGGATGGCGTCCTCAGGCTGGTTCGACCCAACTTCCGCTGCGGACCACGTTCATCAAATGCCCGACCGTGAAGCTCCCAAACTTTCGGTCTCTTAATCCCGATACCTTAGAGATGCGTGGCAGCGCTTCCGTCTCATTGGGAAAATATGTTCCAAACTCAAAGCCCGCAAACGAAGTCGAATATCGTTTGTGAACTTCATCGAGCAGTTCGCCCGCGTCATCTCCGTAGAGATGAAGGTCGTGGTAAAGCTCTGATGTCGTAAATACCTGCTGACCAGTAAAGCGTCCCACGAGCGCCAGCACATCTTTCTCGAGATCGATCATGGGAAGTGCGGTTTCGCGTCAGCCCCAGCCCAATGCCACTGCGATGTGGAACGTCGCGAACGCGGCTGCGTAGGCCAGCGCCAGCATGTAGAAGAACGTGATGAGCATAGGGCTCCAGCCGCCCGTCTCGCGTTTGATGACAGCGAGCGTGGAGGCGCATTGCGGCGCGAACACATACCAAGCGAGCAGCGCGAGTGCTGTGGCCAGACTCCATTGCGAGGCCAGGATGTGGCCCAATTGCTCCTCCGAGCCTTTGCCCTGCACCGCATAGACAGTACCGAGCGAAGCGACGGCAACTTCGCGTGCCGCCATGCCGGGGATCAGCGCCACGGCGATCTGCCAGTTGAAGCCAACATGCGCGAGCAACGGCGCGATGGCGTGGCCGATGATCGAGGCCAGGCTGTAATCGATGGCGGGGTCGGTTGCCCCCACAGGCGGGCGCGGGAACGACGCCAGAAACCAGATCATCACCACCATCGAGAAAATGGTGGTGCCGGCGCGTTTCAGGAACGCCTTTGCGCGCGTTGCCAACCCGATGAGCACGCTTTTGGTTTGCGGGATTTTGTAATCGGGCAATTCGAGCAGGAACGGCTCGGCTGGATAATTGCGCCAGAAAATGCGCCGCGCGATGAACGATACGGCCAGCGCGCTGACGATGCCTGCTGCGTACAGCCCAAACATCACAAGGCCCTGCAGGCCGATCCATCCCCACACGGGACGTGCCGGAATAAAGGCCGAGATGATGAGCGTGTAGACCGGAATGCGCGCCGAGCACGTCATCAACGGCGCCACCATAATAGTGGTGAGGCGGTCGCGGCGGGAATCGATCACGCGCGCCGACATGATGCCGGGAATGGCGCAGGCAAAGCTGGAGAGAAGCGGGATGAAGGCGCGGCCATGCAGGCCCGCACCGCCCATGATGCGATCCATCAGAAACGCGGCGCGCGCCATGTAGCCGAAATCTTCGAGCAGCAGGATGAAGAGGAACAGCACGAGGATTTGCGGCAGGAAGACGATGACGGTGCCGACGCCCGAGATCACGCCGTCTTGCAGGAAGCTTTTGAACAGCCCGTCGGCGATATGCGCACCGACGAATGCGCCCAGCGCGTCGAAGCTTGAGGAGATCAACTCCATCACCGGCTGCGCCCAGGCGAACACCGCCTGGAACATCACGAACAGCAATGCCAACAGGATGACGAGACCCCAGACCGGATGCAGCAGCACGGAATCGAGCTTCGCGGTGAATTTGTCTTTGTGCAGCGTGGAGCCGACGGCTTGCGCCATGATGCGGTCCACCTCGCGATGGGCGGAGCGCAATTCCGAGGCGCTCGGTGCCTCCCAGGAGCCACGGCTTGCCAGCGCATCGCTGTGGATCGCATCGATGCGTTTGAGAAGCGCATCGACACCGCCGCGCCGCACGGCGACGGAGGTTTCCACCGGCATGCCCAATTCGGCGGACAATTTGGGAATGTCGAACACGATACCGCGCTTGCGGGCGATGTCGATCATGTTGAGCACGAGCAGCATCGGGCGGCCGACCTGCTTCAACTCCAGCACAAGACGCAGTGCCAGACGCGGGTTGGAAGCATCCGCCACGCAAATGAGAACATCGGGCAGCGCCTCGCCCGGAAAGCGGCCCAACACGACGTCGCGCGTGACCTCTTCATCGGGGCTGCGCGCACGCAAAGAGTAGGTGCCGGGCAGATCGACGAGATGGATGGAGCGGCCTTCGGGCGTGACGAACGCACCGGTTTTGCGCTCCACGGTGACGCCGGGATAGTTCGCCACTTTCTGGCGGCTGCCGGTGAGCGCGTTGAACAAAGCCGTCTTGCCGCAATTGGGCGTGCCGACCAGCGCGAAGTGCCACGCGCCGGTATTCGCGGACGGGCTGGGAAGCGCCTCCGAGCCGGGGTCCAGTACAACAGCGGCGTCGGTCATTGGTCCTCGTCGATCGGGTCCACGGCGATAGCCATGGCTTCGCGCCGGCGCAGAGCGATCGTCGTGTCGTTGACGCGCACCGCAATGGGATCGCGCTTCACCGCGCCCTCGTGGAGGATTTCCACACGCGCGCCTTCGACAAAGCCCATTTCGATCAAGCGCTTTTCCAATTCTTCGCCCGACAGCTGCCCGGCCGCATCCATCACCTGCACAGCCGTGATACGGCCGCGAAAGCCGCATCTCGCTTCTCCGAGGCGGGAGGCAAAACGCTCAGGCTCCCAAGCGACCATGGCCCTGCGGGCTCCAATTTTCACAGCGAAATAGATGAAATTTGCGATTGAATTGCAAGTGCAAACTTGGCCGCTACACCGGCGCGGCGAATGGCTATTCGGTTACGTCGACGGGCACGCCAGGGTCGCTTTTCGACACGCGGATGGCCAGCGCCGTCTTCACGCTGGCGACGTTCTTGGCCGCCGTCAGACGCTCGGTGACGAAGGATTGGAATTCCGAAAGGTCATGCGCCACGCAGCGCAGGACGAAATCGACTTCGCCCGAGAGCATGTAGCACTCACGCACCAGCGGCCAGGCGCGCACCTGTTCCTCAAAGGCTTTGAGATCGGCTTCCGCCTGGCTGGCGAGGCCGACAAAGGCAAAGGCCGTCAGCTCATAGCCAAGCGCCCTGGCGTTCAAATCGGCGTGATAGCCTTTGATGAGGCCGGATTCCTCCAGCGCCCGGATGCGGCGGAGGCACGGCGGCGCTGTGATGCCGGCCCGGCTGGCCAGCTCCACATTCGTCATCCGGCCATCGGCCTGAAGCTCCGAGAGAATGCGCAAATCGACGGAATCGAGCCGGTGCCGCGCCATGTTTCCTGCGTCCCCAAATTTGTCTTTTTGTTGGGCCAGGATATATCGGCGGATAACGGCGCGCGCAATAAAATTTCCTCAGCGTGATCGATTATAACCCGCCTTGACCTTCACGCGCCCACCGCCGATATCAGCCGCCCAGCCAAGATGGAGACGAATATGGCCGACACGCAGCATGCCAAAGTGATCATTCTGGGCAGCGGCGCGGCCGGATGCACCGCCGCCATCTACGCCTCGCGCGCGATGCTGGAGCCGATGCTGATCGCCGGCCTGCAGCCGGGCGGACAGCTCACCATCACCACCGAAGTCGAGAACTACCCCGGCTTCAAGGACGCCATCCAAGGCCCGTGGCTGATGGACCAGATGCAGGCTCAGGCCGAGCATCTCGGCACCAAGATGGTCAACGACATCATCGTGACGGCCGATCTGGCGCGCCGCCCGTTCACGCTGATCGGCGACAGCGGCACGCGCTACACCTGCGACACGCTGATTGTCGCCACCGGCGCCTCGGCGAAGTGGCTGGGCATCCCGAGCGAGAGCGCGTTCCAAGGCTTCGGCGTATCGGCCTGCGCCACCTGCGACGGCTTCTTCTACAAGAACAAGAAGGTGGTCGTGGTCGGCGGCGGCAACACCGCCGTCGAAGAGGCGCTGTTCCTCACCAATTTCGCCAGCGAAGTGACACTGGTGCACCGCCGCGACTCCTTGCGCGCCGACAAGACCAACCAGACGCGCTTCGAGAACCACCCCAAAACCAAGATGGTGTGGAATTCCGTGATCGACGAAGTTGTCGGCGGCGAGAACCCCAAAGGGGTGACCGGCGTGAAGGTGCGCAACGTGAAGACGGGTCATGTCGAGCTGCACGCCACCGACGGATTGTTTGTCGCCATCGGCCACGAGCCGGCGAGCACGGTGTTCCGCGGACAGTTGGAGATGGACAATGAGGGTTACATCCTCACGGCGCCGGATTCGACGAAGACATCCGTACAGGGTGTGTTTGCGGCGGGCGATGTGAAGGACAAGATCTTCCGCCAAGCCGTGACGGCGGCGGGCATGGGCTGCATGGCCGCACTGGAAGCCGAACGGTTTTTGGCCGCGGGGCATTGACCGCTAGCGCAGCGTTTCTAATTCGCTTCGCTCATAAGAAACGCTAGCGCACTGGAAGCCGAACGGTTTTGGCCGCGGGGCATTAAGCCCCGAACAGTCGCCCCATCCACCGATTGTCATTCCCGCGAAGGCGGGAATCCAGGATTGGTGTTTACGACAAGACGGCTTTCACCGGCCCAGCCATGTCCGCTTTTAAGCCTGGATGCCCGCCTGCGCGGGCATGACAGTGGGAAATAACGCGTACCCGCCCACCTTCGCTGCGACGCAGCTTCGGCGGGCGCAGCATCTCTAAGGCGCTCACGCGCCAAGAGATGCTAGCGCAAGCGCAGCGTTTCTAATTCGCTGCGCTCATAAGAAACGCTAGCGGAAATAAATCGGGTTCTTCAAATCCGGATACAGGCTCGCGACTTGCGCGCCATAGCCGTTGAAGATCGTCGTCGGGATCGTGTTGCCAGTGCCAATGACTTCTTCCTGCGCCTGGCTCCAGCGCGGATGCGGCACCGCCGGATTCACATTCGCCCAGAAGCCGTATTCGTCCGCCGCCAACGCTTCCCAGAACGTCTTGGGCTGCTTGTCGGTGAAGCTGAACTTCACAATGCCTTTGGTGGATTTGAATCCGTATTTCCACGGCGTCGCCAAACGTAACGGCGCGCCGTTTTGTTTGGGCAGCGGATGGCCGTACATGCCGGTCACCATGAAGGCGAGTTCGTTTGTCGCCTCGGCCATCGTCAGGCCTTCGGTGTAAGGCCACGGCCAGAACGGCTGATGCTGGCCCACCGCATTGGTGCGATCCAGGAACGTCGTCATCGTCACGAATTTCGCGCCCGATGTCGGCTTGGCATAATCGACCAGCGCCTTCATCGGAAAGCCGGACCATGGCACCGCCATAGACCAGCGCTCGACACAGCGATGGCGATAGAGGCGCTCCTCCAGCGGCATCGCTTTGATCAGCGTGTCGATATCGGCTTGGAAGGGCTTCTCGACCATGCCGTCGAACGACACGACCCACGGACGGATCGGGAATTTCTGCGCGTTCTTGACCGGATCGCCCTTATCCGTTCCGAACTCGTAATAGTTGTTGAAGGTGGTCGAGGCCTTCTCGTCGGTGATGGGCTGGCTGATCGTGTAAGCGGCATTGCGCTTGAACGGATACAGCGCCGCGGAAGGATCACCACCCGGAATGGGTGCGGGTGCAGTCGCAGCGTTGGAATCGTTTTGGCCGCACGACGCCACCAAAGCGGCGCCAATGGCTGCCAAGCCGCCCGTCTTCAGCGCACTGCGGCGATGAAACAGAGCTTCCGGCGTGGCTTGTGATTCCGGAATGGCCCAAGCGGGCCGCCGACGGATAAACATATGGACCTCCTGCCATGTCGTTGGATGGCGTGTTTGCAGCAAAGCTACGCTTCTTTGCCGAAGGGGCCAATATATGTTCCGCCGGCTATCACGCTCGTCAGCCGATGGGCATGAAATCGCTTAGTGCGTGCGTTTTTCCGCCTTGTCCGACTTCAGATTCTCCACTTGGGGAAGCGTTTCGGAATTGGGCGTTTCCAAATGGCTGCGCAACATCCACGCCGCCATGTCGCTCGCTTCCATGCGCTCGACCATGCGGTCCATCGTGGCTTGGTCGTCACCGGCTTCTGCGGCCTTAAACGCGGTGCGCACCGAACGCGACAACGCTTCGTGGCCTGCGAGCAAGCCGCGGATCATCGCCGTGGCATCGGGAATCGAAGTCGAAGCGTCTTCCGGAATGGTGGAGAGTTTCGCCAGAATCGTATGCGTGCCCGGCGTGAAGTGGCCCAGTGCGCGAATGCGCTCGGCGATCATGTCCACCGCTTCGTGCAGTTCGATATATTGCTTCTCAAACAGAAGATGCAGCGACGAGAACATCGGCCCCGTCACGTTCCAATGATAGAAATGCGTCTTGAGATACATCAGATGCGTATCGGCGAGCACGCGCGACAGATTTTCGGAAATCGTTTCGCGGTGCTTCGCATCGATTCCGATATGGATGAGGGTGGCTTCAGCGCGCTTATCGTTAGGCCGATTATCGTTAGACATGGAAAATCCCTCCAAGGGTGAATGGCTCGGTCAGGAAATGCGTGCCGCGCGGCTTGGTTCCACGTCTCATTAGAGCAGTTATAAATTTATCGCTTGACACCACATCCCGGCGCGGCGCGGGGTTCCCGCACTTGTTGGAAACGCGCTAGAAGCGTTGAGGGCTCCGCACATGACGGAGCCGCGATAACAATACGCCGGGGGATAGTTTGAGCGCGCCAGGATCTACGCAAGGCTCCACGCTAAATGTCAGCGAGTTGATCGACGCCCGCAAATTGAGCGGGCTGCAAATTCTCACCCTCGTGCTCTGCGCGCTCGTCACCTTCATCGACGGCATGGATACGCAATCCATAGGCATCGTCGCGCGCCCCCTGATGGATCATCTGGGCCTGACCATGGCGTGGTTTCCCTGGGTGGCGGCGGATGCGCTCGTCGGCGCCGGTGTCGGTGCGCTCACCTTCGGACAGCTCGGCGACCGTTTCGGCCGCAAGCAAATCCTGGTGTTCGCCACGCTGATCTTCGGGGCCTTCACCATCGGCACGGCGCTCGCACCCAATTTTGCTGTGCTCATAACATTCCGCTTTCTCGCAGGCGTCGGCTTGGGCGGCGCGATGCCGAACGTCGTATCGCTGAACAACGAATACGCGCCACGCCGCATCCGCGCCTTCATGGTGCTGCTGCAATGGTCGTCGTTTCCCTTCGGCGGCACCATCGGCGGCTTGGCCGCACGCTATCTGTTGCAGCATTACGATTGGTCGTCGGTGTTCTATTTCGGCGGCAGCGTGGCGTTTTTCGTGGCGTTGCTTCTGGCGGCACTTTTGCCTGAATCCCTGAAATATCTGATCGCCACGAACGCCGATCCGGCGCGCATCGCCGGTATCGTAAATCGGTTGGCACCGGGCGAGGCAAACGCCTCAACGCATTTCGTACTCACCGAAGAAACCAAAATCGCAGCCAATCTCTGGGCATTGTTCTCGGATGGCCGCGCCACCACGACGCTCTCGCTCTGGATCATCTTCGCAACCGCCTTCGCGATTCTTCTGTTCACGCCGCTTTATGCGGGTCCGCTGCTCGGCGGTCCGAACGGATACGCTGCGACGGACATTGCGCTGATCGTCACCGCAAACAATTTCGGCAGCATGATCGGTGGGGTATTCGCCGGCTGGCTGATGGATCGGATGAATCCCTATCTCGTGCTGCTGCCCGCCTTCCTGCTGGGCACGGTGCTGACGATCATGATCGGCCATGGCCCCGATTTCGATTTCAGCACCTTCATCGCCATCGTCGCATGCTCTGGCTTTTTCATCGGCGTGGGCGGCAACGGCGCTGTGGCGTTGGGCACGATGCTCTATCCCACCGCCGTGCGCGCCACCGGCATGGGCTGGGCCGTGACCATGGCGCGCTTCGGGCAAGTGGCGAGTTCGCTGCTCACAGGCGTGATGATCGCCGCGATGTGGAAGGCCACGGCTATCTACACCGTCACTGGCGGCGTGGCGTTGATCGCGGCGGCGGCCGTGCTGGTGCTGTGGAAGAAGAAGCCCGCGCGGTACTGAGAAAAATTCTCCCAAGTTACGGGTGATTTTACGACGAGGAATTCGTCTGTAATCCTGCTTGCCAATAATTCGATAATTCGATAAATATCGAATTATGAAAGCAGCGAATGCCGTTGCAGCTTTGTCCGCATTGGCCCAGGAAAGCCGTTTGGCGGTGTACCGGGCGCTGGTGCAAGCTGGGCCGGACGGTTTGCAGCCGAGCGATCTAACCGCAAAGCTCGATGTCGCACCGGCTACGCTTTCGTTTCATCTCGCGCAGTTGCGCCATGCCGGGCTTATTACGGTCACGCGCCACGGGCGTGCGCTGGTGTACGCCGCGAATTTCACCGCGATGAATTCCCTGCTCGGTTAT
The DNA here is from genome assembly GCA_903928515.1 of uncultured Alphaproteobacteria bacterium. GTDB lineage: Bacteria > Pseudomonadota > Alphaproteobacteria > Micropepsales > Micropepsaceae > CAIYRG01. The sequence continues at coordinate 19,076 of CAIYRG010000040.1, forward strand.
TTGACCGAAAATTGCTGCGGCGGCGATTTGGCGGCGTGCGGCGCACCGCAATGCGCCCCCACCAAACCTGAAAAGCGCCTACGCGCGGGAGGCCGCATCACATGAGCGAAGCCATCTTCAACGTGCTGTTTCTCTGCACCGGCAATTCGGCACGCTCGATTCTGGGCGAAGCCATCCTGAACCAAGAAGGCAAAGGCCGTTTCCGCGCCTATTCAGCGGGAAGCTTTCCCAAAGGTGCCGTGAACCCGCATGCGCTGGCGGTGTTGCAAAGCGCCGGACTACCCATCGAAGGATTGCGTTCGAAAAGCTGGGATGAGTTTTCGGGCGCTGCCCCCCCCCAAATGGATTTCGTGTTCACCGTTTGCGACAACGCCGCGAACGAAGTGTGCCCGATCTGGCCCGGACATACCATGACGGCCCATTGGGGAATGCCCGATCCGGCCGATGTGGAGGGAGGCGATGACGCGAAAGATCGTGCGTTCAAAGAGACCTTTCGATTGCTTACGAACCGCATTCGCCTATTTGCCGCGCTGCCCATAGAAAAACTCGACCGGATGAAGATCAAAACGCATCTGGACGACATCGGGCAAAGCAAAAGCTGATGCCGCCCGTATCGCTGCCCAAAGCGCTTGCGGCGGAGGCCTTGGGGTCGGCGTTTCTGCTCGCCACTGTGGTCGGCTCCGGCATCATGGCCGCGAACCTCGCGGACGGTAACAACGCGTTGGCACTTCTGTGCAACACGCTGCCGACAGGTGCGATCCTTATTGTTCTCATTTTTATATTGGGACCGATCTCCGGCGCACATTTCAATCCGGCCGTATCGCTCGCGTTCGCAATCCGGCGCGAGATGCCTTGGTCGAAACTCGCGCCTTACATCGCCGCGCAAATGCTGGGGGCAATCCTTGGCGTGCTGGCCGCGCATGCCATGTTCGAATTGCCGCTCTGGCAATTCTCAACGCATGTTCGAAGCGGAACTGGGCAATGGCTTGCCGAAGCCGTAGCGACGTTCGGGCTGATGCTCACGATTTTCGGCTGCGTTGCGTGCAACCCGGCCTCCGTATCGTATGCGGTCGGGCTTTACATCGTCGCGGCGTATTGGTTCACAGCCTCGACGTCCTTCGCAAATCCCGCCGTCACCATCGCGCGGTCTTTGTCCGACACGTTCGCAGGCATCGCGCCGGGCGGCGTTCCACGCTTCATCCTGGCGCAGCTTGTGGGAATGTTGGCGGGGGTGGCGATTGCCGCGTGGCTTTGGCCCGCCCGCGCCAGTTCTGCCACCACTTAGTTCCTCAACGCTTTGATGGCCCCATCGCGCCAAGTTTCGCGGCGAGATAATCGGCAAGCACTTCGAGCCGCTTCGGCTTCAAGCCCATCGGCGGCGTCACCCAATACACCGCACCCGAAGGCAGCGACCAATCGGGCAGCAGCGATTCCAGCTTTCCGGCCTTAAGCGCATCGCCAACAATAAAATCGGGAAGCACGCCAATGCCGATACCGGCGATCAAGCTCGGCAGCATCGCCTCGCCATTGTTGACGCGTAGGGGCCCTTCCCAACGCACAGTTACCGCACTCACGGATTTTTTCGTGAACCGCCAGGCGTTCTGCGTGCGCTGATGCGCGTAACTTAAGCCCACATGTTCGCTGAGGTCTTTGGGATGCTTCGGTCTACCATGCGCTTTCAAATACGAAGGCGAGGCCACGAGATGCACCCGCATATCGCAGAGGCGGCGCGCGACCAGGCTGGAATCTTCCAACGCCGCGATGCGGATCGCGGCATCGAAGCCATCGCCGACAATATCGACCAACGCATCGCTCAAATGCAGATCGATGGATATTTCCGGGTTGGCCTTAAAGAACGCGGGCAATAGAGGCGCGACATAGAGCACGCCGAACGACATCGGCACGGCGAGCCGGATCAGCCCGCGCGGCGAAGCTGCTTGCGACAGGACTTCGCTTTCAGCGCTTTCGGCTTCTGCAAGAATAGCAACCGCATGCACCGCCAGTTTGCGGCCCGCTTCGGTGATGGCGAGCTTGCGCGAGGTGCGATGAAACAGCCGCGCACCCAGCCGCGTCTCCAACCGCGAGACAGCCTTAGAGACGGTGGCTTTGGAAATCTTCAGCTCGACGGCAGCGCGCGCGAAGGACCGCGCCTCCACCACCTTGGCGAAGATCGCCATGCCTTCGAAATCGGGAAGTGCCGCCATGGCTCACTTTTGGAAACAATGTGTTTCGATAGTTTCTATTTCTAATACATGCCGCGTGGCATAGCTATAGCGCCAACAACGCGGCCCTAAAGGCAGCAAGGAGACACGGACATGATCGAGAAAAGACCCTATCGGGCGCTTGCAGGAGCCGATCACGATTGGCTGAAGACCAAGCACCATTTCTCATTCGCCGGGTATTACGACCCCAGCCGGATGAATTGGGGCGCACTGCGCGTGTGGAACGACGATGAGATCCAGCCGGAAACCGGCTTCCCGCTGCATCCGCACGAGAACATGGAAATCATCACCTATGTCCGCGAAGGCGCGATCACGCACCAGGACAATATGGGCAATTCGGGCCGCACCGTTGCGGGCGATGTTCAAGTGATGAGCGCAGGCACCGGCATTCGCCACGCCGAATACAATCTGGAATCCGACACGACCAAGATCTTCCAGATCTGGATCATGCCTGATGCAACCGGCGGCGAACCGAGCTGGGGCACGCGGCCCTTTCCGAAGGCGGATCGTTCCAGCCAATTCGTGACGCTGGCGAGCGGTATCGCCAACGACAATGACGCGCTGCCCATCCGGGCCAATGCGCGCGTGGTCGGCGCGAACTTGAAGGCAGGCGAAAGCGCGGAATATGCGCTGGGCAAAAAGCGTCACGCCTACCTGGTGCCAGCAACGGGTGCTGTGAGCGTGAACGGCGTGCGCATCGATGCGCGCGATGGTGCGGCGATCAAGGATGAAGAGATCCTGACCATCACCGCGCTTGAAGATTCGGAAATCGTTTTGGTGGATGCGGCGTAAGCCGCGTTCCGCACTTGAGGAGCATGTTATGGCAAAAGTTCTGGTTCTTTATTATTCGGCCTATGGCCACATCGAAAAAATGGCCGAGGCCGTTGCCGAAGGTGCGCGCGAAGCCGGTGCGACCGTGGATATCAAACGCGTGCCGGAATTGGTGCCGGAAGCGGTCGCCAAAGCCTCGCATTATAAGCTGGATCAGAAAGCCCCCATCGCCCAGGCTTCCGATTTGGCGAATTACGACGCCGTGATCGTCGGCACCGGTACGCGCTTCGGCCGCATGGCCTCGCAGATGGCGAATTTCTGGGACCAGGCCGGTGGCTTGTGGGCGAAGGGCGCGTTGCACGGCAAAGTGGGCGGCGCGTTCACGTCGAGCGCCACGCAGCATGGCGGCAACGAGACGACGTTGTTCTCCATCATCACCAATCTGCTGCATTTCGGCATGGTGATCGTGGGCCTCGATTACGGCCACGCCGGGCAGATGACGCTCGATGAAATCACCGGCGGCTCGCCCTATGGCGCAACGACGATTGCGGGCGGCGACGGCTCGCGCCAACCGAGCGACAACGAATTGCAAGGTGCGCGCTATCAGGGCCGCAAGATTGCGGAAACCGCCATCAAGCTGCACGGGTAAGACAATCGCGTGAGGCCTATTTGGTGTAGGCTTGCCCCGCACCCAATAGGCCCTCGCCATGCGTGACGATCATCTTTGGCCTGACATGTCCTATGCCGCGTGGGGCGACACGGCGCAGACGCTGCATCTGTGGACGCAGATCGTCGGCAAGACGCGGCTGAAACTCACGCCGTGGGTGAACCACAGCTGGCACGTGACGCTGTATGTGAACGAGCGCGGCCTCACCACGTCGCCCATTCCATACGGCGACAAGAGTTTCGAGGTGGAATTCGATTTTCTGGGCCACGCCTTGCGCATCCGTTGCAGCGATGGCCAAGAAACCGGCTTTGCACTCATCCCCCAAACCGTGGCCGATTTTCACGCGCAGTTCTTCGAACGGCTCGCGGCGATCGGCGTGCGTGTCACCATCAACGATGTGGCGAACGAACTGCCCGGCCCTGCACTTCACCTGTCGCAGGATCGCACGCACAGCGCCTACGATCCCGCCGCCGCCAATCGCTTCTGGCGCGCGCTGGTGCAGACCGACCGCGTGTTCAAACAGTTCCGCAGCGGCTTCTTGGGGAAGGTGAGCCCGGTGCATTTCTTCTGGGGCAGCTTCGATCTGGCGGTGACGCGGTTCTCAGGGCGTAAAGCGCCGCTGCATCCCGGCGGCGTTCCCCATCTGCCCGACGCGGTCGCGCGGGAAGCCTATTCGCATGAAGTGAGCAGTGCCGGGTTCTGGCCGGGCAACGCGGAGTATCCGCATGCCGTGTTCTATTCCTATGCGTACCCGGAGCCGGAAGGCTTTCGCGCGCGCATTTTTGCAAACGCGCCGTTCGATACGAATTTCGGAGAGTTCTTGCTGCCCTATGAAACCATACGCGACGCGGCCGAGCCCGACGCAGCACTGCTCGATTTCCTGGCGCGCAGCTATGATGCAGCAGCCGATTTAGGGCATTGGGACCGCGCAGCATTGGAATGCGCGATGGGCGAGCCTGGGATTGTCAGGCCGGTCTGAGCGGTCCGCTCACTTCGCCATGTTGTCTTTTTCCAGCTTGCTGAACGTCGTGGCGATGAAGGTTTCATCGTCTTGGGCGCGGCGCTCATGCGAGAGGAAATCGTAATAGCCGCAGCGGCCGCCCGGATACGACCGGCAGATCGCGGGGCGCGCTTCATAGACCGTGCAGCGGCGCGCATCGGTGTCGAAGAACTGGCAGATGCCGCCGAAGATCTTGTCCTTCTTCCGGCGCATTGCGTATTTGGCTTCCCAGTTCGAAGTCGTGAACTTCTTCTGGGCTTTCTCGAAAGTCAGGCCGAAATGTTTGGCCAACCTTTCGACATCACGCTTGGTCAGCTGAATCAGCGGATACGAACAACAGTAACCAGGGCACTTCGCACAATTGTACATGGAATCGCACGCTTTCTGCTTGCGCTCCACGCATAACACGGATTGCCCGAGGCGCAAGTGTCAGTCTGTGCATAAGAAGGCCCGTATCCATGCGCCTTTCCGGCGCATGGATACGATTCGCTTCACAAAGCCTAAGCCGCCACTCGCGCGTGGCTGACCACCGCATCGGCCAGCTTGCCGGTGAGTTCGGCCAGATGGTCGAACGCCGTCTCATAGGTGCCCACGCCTTGCGTCAGCGAACGCAGCTCGATGATCAGATCGTGAAGCTCCGATTGGGGCATCTGTGCTTCCACACTGTCCCAGCCGCGCCATCCCTGCCGGGTGTCGAAGCCCAGGATTTGTCCTCGCCGCCCGGAGATCAGGGCGTTGACCTTGGAGGTCGCCTCCGAGGGCACGTGAATCCGCACGTGCATGATCGGCTCCAGCAGCACCGGCGCGCAATTGGGCAGGCCCTCGGTCATGGCGAGGCGCGCCGCCGTCTGGAAGGCGGCATCCGAGGAATCCACCGAGTGGTAGGAGCCATCGGTGAGCGCCACGGAAAGATCGACCAGCGGAAAGCCCAGCGGCCCGTGCTGCAGATAATCCACCACGCCCTTTTCGACGGACGGGATGAAATTGCGCGGCACTACACCGCCACTGATCTGGTCCTCGAAGGCGAAACCCGCCCCGCGCGGGCGCGGCTTGATATCGAGCACCACGTCGCCAAATTGGCCGTGTCCTCCCGTCTGGCGCTTGTGCCGCCCGCGCTGCGTCGTGGCTTTGCGGATGGTCTCGCGGTAAGGCACCAACGGCTTCTGCGTGTTCAGTTTGAGCGCATATTTGGAGGCGAGCCTTTCGACCGCCACCCGCAGGTGAATCTCGCCCTGCCCGCGCAGCACCATCTGATGCAGCGCGCCATCTTGCTCGAACTGCAACGAAGGATCTTCCTCGTGCAGCTTGGCGATGGCCGCGGTGAGCTTCACCTCGTCCTTGCGATCGGCAGCCTGAACCGCCATGGCATAGACCGGCGTGAGCGCATCGGCCTTGCTCAACCGCTTGGTTCCGGCTTTCGCCGTGGTCAGGGTTTCACCCGTGGCGATGCCTTCCAGACGGCCCAACGCCACCGTGTCGCCGGCCTTGGCTTCGGTCAGCTTGGTCTGGTTTTCGCCTTTCAGCGCGAAGATGCCGCCAACACGCACATCGTTGCCATCGGAGCGATGCAGCACCGCGCCGTCTTTCACGGTGCCGGAGAGAATACGCGCCAGCGAAACCTTGCCGCCGCGTTCGGTGTGGAACGTATTGAGCACCTGCACCACCGCCTCATTGTTTGGCGGTGCGACGAGGCCTAGGCGTTTGGCGGTGTGGGCGATCTCCGGCGTTTCATGGCGCAGCGCCTTCAACAGTCGCCGCACGCCGTTGTCGCCGGAAGCCGAGCCGATGAACACCGGCACGATGTTGCCATCTTCCAGATCGTGCTGCAGATCGTCCAGCACCTCGTCGCGTGGCGGCGCTACGTCGGAAAGCAATTCCTCCATCAATTGCTCGTGATAATCGGCGAGCTTTTCCAACATCGAGAAGCGCGCTTCGCTTTCGCGCGTCTTCACTTCATCGGCCATTTCGATGGCTTCCGACGCCGCATGCGGCCGATACATGAAGGCGCGCTCCAGCGCGAGGTCGACGAAGCCCGTGACGCCGCCATCCTTCCAGATCGGGATTTGGCGCAGCAGCAAAGGCTTCTCGGAAACCGCCTGAAGAATTTGCAGCGTGTCGCGGATCGAGCCGGTCGCCTTGTCGACCTTGTTCACGAACAGCATGTGCGGAATGCCCATATCCGCGAGGCGTTTCAGATAGGGCTGTAGCATCGCGGCCTTGTCGGCATCGGGTTCACAAACCACAATGGCCGCATCGAGGCCCGGCAGAACATTCAACGCATCTTGAAGAAATTCGATGGAGCCCGGACAATCGATGAAGGTGAAGCTCTCTCCGAGATAATCGAGCGTGGCGACATTGGCTTCCACGCTCATCTGCCGGGCGCGTGCTTCCGGGGAAAAATCGCCCAGTGTGTTCTTCGCCGCCATGTCGCCTTTGCGCGAGATGGCGTTCGTCACCCATGCGAGGCTTTCAAGCAATGCGGTTTTGCCCGCGCCATGCGGACCTACGAGGGCCACTGCGCGTGGCCCACTTTTCTCCTTGGGTAGAGTGCCGATCTTTTTTGACATAAGCGCCTCCTTGCGAACCCCTCGTTGATGAGGAGCGCCGGCAGCGCCGTATCTTCGGCCGCCTTAGCGCCCTTCAGATGAGCGGTATCGTCGCGCCGCCTATGGCGCGATAGCAAGAGAGAAGAACGCTTGACGGGCGAGATTCAGGAAATGCAAAGGCCCGCGCGTTTGCACGTGCGGGCCTCGCGATCTGTCCCGTTATCGGTCGGTTTAGCGCAAAGACGCGCAGAAACGCTGGATACGGTTGCAGGCTTCTTCGAGGTTCTTTTCCGAAGTCGCGTAGGAGATGCGGAAGAACGGCGACAGGCCGAATGCGGCACCCTGCACCACTGCCACACCTTCCGATGTCAGAAGTTCCGACACGAATTCCTCATCCGTGTTGATCACAACACCCGACGGCGTCTTCATGCCGATCAGCTTCTTGATCGACGGATACACATAGAACGCGCCTTCCGGTGTCGGGCAGTGGATGCCGTTGGCCTGGTTCAGCATCGAGACCACGAGATCGCGACGGCCTTCAAAAATCTTCTGGAATTTCGGAATAAAATCCTGCGGGCCATTCAAGGCCTCGACGCTCGCCCATTGCGCGATGGACGACGCGTTGGAAGCCGACTGGCTTTGCAGCGTCGTCATCGCATTGATCAGCGGCACGGGCGCTGCGCAATAGCCGATGCGCCAGCCGGTCATGGCATAGGCCTTCGACACGCCATTCATGGTGAGCGTGCGCTCATACAAATTCGGCTCGACTTCCGCGACCGTGCAGAACTTGAACCCGCCATAGACGAGATGCTCGTACATGTCGTCGGTGAGTATCCAGACATGCGGATGCTTCATCAGCACATCGGTGAGGCCCTTCAATTGCTCGCGCGTGTAGCACGCACCCGACGGGTTGCAGGGCTGGTTCAGGATCACCCATTTGGTCTTGGGCGTGATCGCTTTGTCCAACTGCTCCGGCGTCATGCGGAAACCGTCTTCCATCCGCGTGTCGATGGACACGGGCGTACCACCGCCCAGCAGCACGATATCGGGATACGACACCCAATACGGCGCAGTGACGATCACTTCATCGCCGGGGTTCAGCGTGGCCAATAGCGCGTTGTAGATGATCGCCTTGCCGCCCGGTGCCACGAAGCATTGCTGCGGTGTGTAATCGAGATTGTTCTCGCGCTTGAACTTCTTGGCCACCGCCTGGCGCAGTTCGGGGATGCCGGCGACGTCGGTGTATTTCGTCTCGCCGCGGCGGATGGCGGCGATAGCGGCCTCTTTGATGTTGTCCGGCGTGTCGAAATCGGGCTCGCCCGCGCCCAGGCCGATCACATCGCGGCCCTCGGCCTTCAGCGCGCGGGCCTTCATCGTCACCGCGATAGTCTGCGACGGCTTGATGCGGCCCAGCGATTGGGCGAGGAAGTTCGGCGGCAAAGCGGCCATGGGAATCTCCGAGAGAAGTTCACAAGGGAATTGGCAAAAAAAGAGCCGCGAGACCTAGCAACCGTGCCCCCGCCACGCAAGCGTGACGCCCAAAGACATTGCGGAAAACTGGGCATTTCCGCGCCATTTCCATTACGCTCCGGCCACTTTAGAAAATCGCAAGGAGTGCTGCGGAAAATACCCCCATGCTGGCTTTCGTTTTTCCTCGCCGTTTCGCCTTGGTGGCGCCCATCTGGGCTTTGGCCGCGTCCCTGACTTTGGCAGGCTGCGCCGACCCCAAACCGCCTGCGGGGCGCTGGCAGGGTGCCTATAGCGGCGACGACATCATGATTGCGGTGCGGCTGGAGATCGGCACCGATGCCACCATCCGCGTCTCGGCGCCGGATGCCATTTCCGATCATTTCGCGGACATGTCGGAAGACGAGCGCAATGCGATCCGGGCACGGCTTGAGACCGGATTGGAGAAGGCCTGGCCGTCTACCGGTCCTGTTGCGTTCTCGTTCGACGGCAAGATATTCCGCAAGCCCGGCGGCGTAGCGCCGCAAATGGAATGGGACGACAAAGCGCACACGATGACCGTGATCGTCTATCCCGGCTCGCATCCCACCGTGCGCGTGAAACTCACGCCGGTCGATCAGTTCGGCGAGAACTAAAACTCATTCTTCAGCGTGCGACCTTCCTTCTTTCTTCCTCCCCCGTTTACGGGGGCGGTGAAGAAAGGTCACTCATGAAACGCGAATACCCCGCCAGCACGAGGCAGGCGAAGGCGGCGGCATGGTTCCAGCGCAACGCCTCGCCCAGATAGAAAACCGAGAACAACGCGAAGACGATCAACGTGATGATCTCCTGCATCGTCTTGAGCTGCGCCGCCGAATAGATCTGGTGGCAAAAATGGTTGGCTGGCACCGCGAAGCAATATTCGACGAAGGCAATCAGCCAGCTCAACAGCACGACCAGCCATAGCGGCGCGTGGGGGAACTTGAACTGGCCGTACCAGGCGAAAGTCATGAACACATTGGAAATACAGAGCAAAACGATGGGCATGAGTGCCGTCGGCATAGGAAATTCCCCTTTGTGCGCGAAGCAGCACCCTAGCAGCCGAGCCCCAGAGGAATAAGCGCCGCGCGCCCCGCGTCTCTGTATTGGTCTGACTTTGGAAATCCTGTAATGTTCCGGTCAACAGGGTGAGCCGAAGAGCCGCCACAGCTTTCCAATGAAGCTCGACCTTCAGGGAGGTCTTTCATGCGTTATGCCGTTCTCGTTGCCGGCCTGTGCCTGGCCGCGTTGCTCGTGCCCGCGCATGAAGCGCGCGCCTCCGTGACGTTCATCGGTCCGGGCTCGTCCTACGATTGCTACATGGCTGCCGAATACGGGCAGTTCAAACCGGGCGAAACGCCGCTCGATATCTGCAACACGGCCATGGACGAACCCATCGCCGGACGCGAACTCGCCGGCACGCTCGTCAATCGCGGCATCATCTATGTGCGCATGGGCAACGCCGAAATGTCGATGCGGGATTGCGAAGCCGCGCTCAAGATCATGCCGACGATGGGCGAAGCGCATGCCAATCTCGGCGTCGCGCTGCTACGGCTCGGTCGCTTGCAAGAAGCGATGACCGCGCTGAACAAGGGCATCGAATACGGCGTGAACAAACCCTATGCGGCCTATTACGACCGCGGCTTGGTGCGCGAGGATATTGGCGATGTGAAGGGCGCCTATGTCGATTACATGAAGGCCGTGGAGCTGAAGCCGGATTTCGAACTGGCGCAGGAACAGGTCAAGCGCTTCTCGATCATGGCGCAAGCCGGCCCGCAGATTGTCTCGAAGAACACAGCACCGGTGAAGAAGACGCCACCGGCGTCGCCTTAGACATTTTCCGAGGCCTCGAAAGGTTTCCCTCGAAATCCCCTCCCCCTTGTGGGGAGGGTTAGGGTAGGGGTTCTACTCGCCTGCACGGCTAGCGCTATGCGCTGCCCCCCACCCGAACTTGCTTCGCAAGTTCGACCTCCCCGCAAGGGGGAGGTTAATACCGAGCTTTAAACTCACAGCTTTCCGCCTTCGCTACAGCTTCGGCGGACTAACGTCGCACGAAGATCGCGCGGAAATCGTTGACGTTGGTGCGCGTCGGACCCGTGACGATCAGATCGTTCAAGCCCCCGAAGAAATTGTACGCATCGTTGTTGGCGAGATAATCCCCCGCCTTCAAACCCGCCGCTGCCGCGCGCGCCAGCGTGTCGGGCCCTGTGATGGCGCCCGCATTATCTTCGGTGCCGTCGATGCCGTCGGTATCGCACGCCAGCGCCCAGGTTTCGGGCTGCGCGCCCAGCGCGATGGTGAGCGCCAGCAAAAACTCCGCATCGCGTCCGCCGCGCCCGTTGCCCTGCACTGTCACCGTCGTCTCGCCGCCCGAGATCAGCACGCACGGTGTAGGCAAAGGCTGGCCGTGCAACGCAATCTGACGCGCCATACCGGCGTGCATCTTTGCGATCTCGCGAGACTCGCCCTCAATCGCGTTGCCGAGCACGAGGGGCGTCACGCCCGCCTTGCGCGCCGCATCGGCCGCCGCATCGAGCGCGGTTTGCGCCGTGGCGATCACGACGTTCTCGACATGCGCGAAAGCCGGATCGCCGGGCTTGGGCGTTTCCGATGCCGGATTGTTGAGCCAGCGCGTGACCGATGGCGGCACCACAACGCCATATTTGGCAAGCACTGCCATGGCGTCTTGCCGTGTTGTGGCATCGGGAATGGTCGGACCGGAGGCAACCGTGCCGGGATCATCGCCCGGCACATCGGAAATGATCAGCGTCTTGATGCGCGCAGGTGCTGCGGCCAGCGCCAAACGTCCGCCCTTGATGGCGGAGAGATGCTTGCGCACGCAGTTGATTTCGCCGATGGCCGCACCGCCCAACAACAACGCCTTCGTCACGGCCTGCTTGGCGGAGAGCGGCACTTCCGGCGGTGGTGCCGTGAGCAGCGCCGAACCGCCGCCCGAGATGAGACAGAGAACGAGATCGTCTTCGGTGAGGCCTTTCACCAATTCGATGATGCGGCCCGCCGCGGCATAGCCGTTGGCATCAGGCATCGGATGACCGGCTTCGACCACTTCGATGCGCTTGCAATTGCCGCCATGCGCATAACGCGTAACGACCAAACCCGACAGCGGCTTGTCTTCGGGCCAATGCGCCTCAACAACTTCCGCCATCGAGGCCGCGGCCTTGCCTGCACCGACAACAATCGTGCGGCCCTTGGGCGGCGCGGGCAAATGCGGCGGCACGCAAAGCTCGGGTCGCGCCGCGTCAAGTGCGGCATCAAACAACGAACGCAGGAAGGCGCGCGGATCGGAAATTTCGGTCATTAGCCTTTGGCCACTTCGTGGTTGGCGAGACGTTCCAGCACTTTCACCAACGCCGAATGATCGAGCAGGGAATCGCCGTGCGCCGCTGCGGAATTGAACAACTCCTGGCAATTCGCGGTGTTGGGCAGTGCCACCTTCAACGCCTTGGCGTTCTGCAGAACGAGATTCAAATCCTTCTGGTGCAACTCGATCCGGAAACCCGGATTGAACGTGCGCTTAATCATGCGCTCGCCGTGCAATTCCAAAATGCGCGACGCGCCGGCACCGCCCATCAAGGCTTCGCGCACCTTCGCAGGATCGGCACCCGCCTTCGCCGCGAACACCAAGGCTTCGGCGACGGCTTCGATGTTCAACGCGACGACAATCTGGTTGGCCGATTTGCAAATCTGGCCGGCACCGTTCTCGCCGATGCGCACGATGGTTTTGCCCATCAACTGGAAATACGGCTTCACCGTCTCAAAGCTGGCTTCCGGCCCACCGGCCATGAACACCAGCGTCGCATTCTTCGCGCCCGTCTCACCGCCGGAAATCGGCGCATCGAGGAAGGTGCAGCCTTTCTCTTCGATCTTCTTGGCGAAGCCCTGGGTGGCCTGTGCCGAGATGGTGCTGCAATCGACCACGATCTTGCCGGGCGCCAATCCTTCGGCGACACCGTCCTTGCCGAACAATACGAGATCGACATCGGGTGTGTCGGGCACGCAGAGGAAGATCACATCGGCCTTCTGCGCGACGTCCTTCGCAGTGGCGCAGGATTTGCCCCCCGCCGCGAGAAGTTCTTCAGGCACCGAGCGGCGCGACTTCAGGAACAGCGTATGGCCGCCCTTGATGAGATGGCCCGCCATCGGCTTGCCCATGATGCCCAAACCGATGAAGCCCAAATTGGCCATGACGAGTTCCTTCTCAAAATCGGGCGCACGATAGCGCGCGGGCCCTGCCATGCAACGAAAAACCGCGCGGCTTTTGCGCAAGCATTTGGCGGATTTGAGCAATTTCAAACGCGCGCGGAATTACGCCAAGTTGCGTCCCAAAAGTGGACATCATCCGCAGCCCTCCGTAAGGTTTGTGCACTGCACTATCAGCAACGGCCAGCGATCAGGGGCGACGCGCTGCCGGACAATCATCGAGCATTTTTAGAATATCCATTCATGGCCATCGCTGGCCGAATTGCGTCTCGTTCTACGGGTACTGGGGGTTGTTTTGCGTCGGTTCCATTTCTGCGCTTCGCGGCGCGCCAAAGCGTCTTTGTCCACTTGCATCAAGCACGCATTGTTCGACGCCGTTTTTTTTGATCACGGCGGTCATCGCCGCCCCCTTGCCGGCTTTTGCCGATGGCGGTGCTGGCGGAGCTGGCACCGCGACCGGCGGCAGCAGTGGCGCAGGCGGGACAGGCAATACCGGCATAGGTGGCTCGAATGGCAGTCCCTCGCTGCATGACTCCGGCGGCGGCGGCGGCGGCGCAGGCGGCTCGACGGGTGGTGACGGCGGCAGCGGCGGCGCTGGAGCCGGGCCGGGCGATTACACGAGCCCAGGACAGGGTGGACAGGGTGGCCAAACCGCAGGGGCCGCTGGCGGCAACGGCGTAGACAATTCCGGGGCCGATGGCGGCGGCGGCGGCGGCGGCGGCGCTGATGGTGACGGGTTGACCGTTTTCACCGGCGGCGATGGCGGCCATGGCGGTGCGGCCGTTACCGATCCTTCGGCTGGGTCAGGCTGCTGCTTTAGCGGCGGCGGCGGCGGCGGCGGCGGCGGCGCAGGCGCAACACTCAGCGGCAATGCCAGCATCACCAGCGCGGCAAGCGGCGGCAAAGGCGGCACCGGCGGCGACGCCGACCAAGGCAATGCTGGCAATGGCGGCGATGGCGGCAACAGCACCGCCTCGGTCGGCGGCAACGGCGGCAATGGCGGTGCCGGCATAAGCGCCGGCGCGAAAATCACCATCGACAATTCGGGGACGATCACTGGCGGTTCGGGCGGCAATGGCGGAACCGGCGGCACCACAGGTGGAACGGGCGGCGTTGGAGCGGCGGCGATTACCGGCACCGGCGGCCCGCTGACCGTGATCAACAGAAGCGGCGCGACGATTAGCGCCGGAAGCGGCGCGGACGCCATCGATTTCAGCGGCAACAGCAACAAGCTCGAATATTTCGTGGGCTCGACGATCACCGGCAACGTGGTCGCGCACAGCAACGACACGTTCGAATTGCATTCCACGTCGGACGGCAGTTTCGACGTGTCCAGCATCGGCGCTTCCGCCCAATTCCAAGGCTTCGGCAACTTCGTCAAAACCGGCGAAAACACCACCATCACGCTGACAAACACCACCACCGCGTTGACGCCGTGGACCATCAGAAGTGGCGCCTTGAACATCTCGAGCAATGACGCGCTCGGCGACACATCCGGCGCCGTGACACTCGACGGTGGCAGCCTGCAATTCGGCGTGGCGTTCACGTTCAACCACAACATCGCCATCACCTCGTCAGGCGGCACGCTCGACACCAACGGCAACGCGGTCACCGTCAGCAGCAACATTACGGATTCCGACACCAACGACGCGCTGACGAAGACGGGCCTCGGCACGCTGACCTTGACGGGCACCAACGCCTATTCGGGCGGCACCACGATATCGGGCGGCGCGCTGAATGTTGCCACGGCTGCCGAACTCGGCACCGGCGGGCTGACGCTTGACGGCGGCACGTTCCAGGCCGGCGGATCGTTCACGCTTGCGCGCAGCATCGCCATCAACACCACCGGCGGCACAATCGATACCAATACGCAGACGCTGACCATTTCGGGCGTGATCGCGGATGGCAACGGCGCGGGCAAGTTGACCATCACCGACAATTCGGGCGGCGGCACGCTGATCCTCAACGGTGCGAGCACCTATTCCGGCGGTACGACTCTGGGTAGCCGCGGTAAGCTGCAATTGGGCGTCGATTCCGTTTTCAACACGCCGGGCGTGCCGAGTTCGGGCATCGCCTCTTCGGCCATCGGCACCGGTACACTGACGTTTGACGGCGGCCTGTTGCAGGCGCAGTCCGGCGCCAGCGAGCGGACGCTCGCGAATGCCATCCAGATTCCGTCGAACGGCGGCGCCATCGATGCTGGCGGCGGCTTCTTTAAGCTTTACGGCAACATCACCGACGCGTCGGGCGCGAGCGGCGCGACGCTGACCTTGGAAAGCCTCTCATCCGGCATCGAGCGCGAGATCATCCTCGCCGGCAACAACACCTATTCCGCCACAACCCGGATTGCATCAGGAACGGTGATCGCCAATTCGACGACGGCACTTTCACTGAACTCGGCATTTCAAGTCGCGTCGGGTGCGACGTTGACGCTCAACGGCGCCAGCAATTCCATCGCATCGTTGGCCAGCGCGGGCACAGTGCAGAATGCATCGGCATCGAACGTAACGCTGACGATCACCGGCGCGCAGGGTGGGACCGACACGTTCACCGGCGTGCTTCAGGACGGCACAGGCGGCGGCTCGCTCGCTCTCGTGAAGAACGGCAGCAGCATAGAAATCTTATCCGGCGCCAACACCTATACCGGTGGAACGACGGTGAACGGCGGCACATTGGAGGCGTCCGGCGGCGGCACACTCCCCGGCGCAATGATCGTCAACACCAACGGCACATTCGACATCTCCAAGATTTCCGGATCGAGCTTCACGATTGCCTCGCTGTCCGGCACCGGCGGCACAGTCGCACTCGGCAGCAAAAATTTGATCGAGGGCGATAGCAGTTCGGGTACGTATGCCGGCGTCATCGCAGATGGCGGCGTCAATGGCGGCACTGGCGGTACGCTGACCAAAAACGGCGGCGGTACGCTGACGCTAACGGCGGCCAGCACCTATACCGGCGCCACCGCGATCAACAACGGCACGCTCGTCTTCGCCAGCAATGGCGCACTGCACGCGGGCAACACCATCAACGTCAACAATGGCGGCACGCTGCAGTTCAAAGATTCCACCAGCGCGGGCACGTATCTCATCAACAACGCCTACCTCGTGCACTTCAGCGACACCAGCACGGCGGGCAGCGCGGCGATCAACAACGCCTTCGGCGAAACACGCTTCAGCGACTCCTCATCCGCCGGATCGTCGATCATCACCAACAGCGCAGATGGCGGCGGCGTGACGTTCAAGGACACGTCAACCGCAGGAACCGCCACGATTACGACATCGAACCGCGCCTATCTGTTTTTCTTCAACACCGCGACCGGCGGGACGGCAACATTCGTCACCAACGGGACCGGCAATTTCGATATCTCGCAGATCACCGGTTCGGGTGTCACCGTCGGCTCGATCGCAGGCTCGGGCAGTTACTATCTCGGCGGCAAGCAACTCACCGTCGGCGGCAACAACGCATCGACCGGCGTCTCCGGCGTCATTCAAGATGGCACCTGCGGCTGCTTCGGCAACGGCACGTTTGTCGGCGGCTCGCTGGTGAAGACCGGCACCGGCGTGCTGACGCTGTCGGGCACCGACACCTATACCGGCGGCACCACCGTGAACGGCGGCACGCTGGCAATGTCAGGCGCAGGCATATTGCTCGCCACGAGTGCGCTAACATCGACCGGCAGCGGCATTTTCGATATCTCCGCCATCACGGCATCGTCCTTCACGCTGGGGTCGATTTCGGGTTCGGGCAATTTTGCACTCGGCACGAAGACGCTGATCGTTGGCAACACCGGCACGCAGACCGTCACCGGTGCGATTTCCGGCACCGGCGGCGCTTTGACGAAGCAAGGCATCGGCACACTGAACCTCGGTGGCACCGATACCTATACCGGCGGCACGAATGTGAATGCGGGCAAGATCGTGATGCTCGATTCCGGCAAGCTCGCAACGACCGGCGCCGTCACCGTGGAAAACGGCGCGACGTTTGATATTTCCGGCGTTGCGCCGGCATCAAGCTTCACCGTGGCGGGCATATCCGGCGCGGGTAACTTCGTGATTGGAGCCAAGAATTTCATCGTCGGCGATTCCACCGATACGGTGCTCAGCGGTGTGATCTCCGGCACTGGCGGCACCCTGACCAAGCAGGGCAGCGGCAAGTTGACCTTGAACGGCATCAACACCTACACCGGCCTCACCACCGTGAACGCCGGCATTCTCGATGTGGGCGATTCCACACATGCCACCGCGAGCCTCGCGGGCGCGGTGACACTCAACGGCGGAACGGTGATGGGCGCAGGCACCATCGCAGGCTTGCTAGCCAATATCGCGGGCAACATCGCGCCCGGCAATTCCATCGGCACGCTGACCACCGCCAGCTACAGCCAGGGCGCCGGCGGTACGCTGACTATGGAGGTAAGCCCCTCCGCCGCGGACAAGTTGATCGTAACCGGCGCAGCATCGCTGAACGGCACGCTGGCGCTCGTCTATGCGCCGGGCACCTACACCGCCGCGAACTACACGCTGGTCTCCGCGGGTTCGCTCACCGGCACGTTCTCGACCGTGACGGGCACGGCGCCCACGGGCATCACGCAAGCTGTCACCTACACAGGCACTGCCGCGAATTTGGGGCTCACCGTCACCCCCTCGGGTTCGGGTTCTAGCGGGTCTGGTTCCAGCGGCTCCGGCTCAAGTGGATCTGGCTCTGGTGGTTCCACCACGACCACGACCACCACCATCATCACGACCGTCATCACCCTCCCACCTCCGGCAGTGGTGATCGTCGCGCCCAAACACGACACGATCTACACGGCACTCACCACGCAAACCTTGGAACGTTCGCACAGCGCCACATCCACATTGCTTGACCGTCTCAACGATCTGCGCAACGGCGATGGCAATGCGCGGTGGGGTGCCGCCGACGGCACCGTGATCTTGCCGGCGCAAGGCAAAGGCGCGCTGGCGGGCGCCACCGCATGGCTGCGCGCAACGGGCAGCACCTTGAACGTGGACAGCAGCGCCACAGCGCCCAGCTTCGACGGCAAATCCCAAGGGCTTCTCGCGGGGCTCGATTGGCGCTTTGGCGGCAACACGATTTTGGGCGTCTCGGGCGGCTACGACCGCGCGACCGCTTCCGAAGATTTGAGCAGCGGCAATATCACCAGTTTCCGCTTCGGAGCTTATGGCAGCTACACCGACGGACCGTTCTCGCTTGATGGCATCCTGAGCGGCGCGCAAGACGATGTGCATGCACGGCGTTCCGTGACCGGCGTCGCACGCTCCACACATGATGGGCGCGAGTTCAACGGCGCGATCCGGGCCAGCTATGCAGTGGATGTCGATAACGGCTTCACGCTCACGCCGAATCTGGGCTGGACGCTGGCATCGTTGTCGGAAGCCGCCATCGCCGAGACGGGGGCTGCCGCCTTCGACCTCACCAGCAACAAACGCGATACCCAATCCTCCCGCGCATTCTTAGGCCTCAATGCCGCCAAGACCTTCCAAACGGCGGACGGTTTGCACATCACGCCCAATGCGCACGCGGCCTACGATGCAGAAGTGGGCGACGCCAACCGCAGCATGATCGTGACCAGCGCCAGCGGCACGAACTTCAACGTGTTGGGTGTAAGCCCGAAGCGCGGCATGTTCGAGATCGGCGCCGGGATCAGCGTGCAGGCGAACGACAATTTCTCGCTCTATGCCGATTACGATGGCGAGATTTCCAGCAACGTCACGACCAACAATTTCAGCGCCGGGCTGCGGTATCAGTTCTAAGCGCGGACCCTGGCGAAAAGAAAAAGGCCTTTCGGTGAAACCTGAAGGGCCTTTTTTATCTAACCAGAATGACCTGTCATGCCCGCGAAGGCGGGCACCCAGGACCAATTCTCAATGTCCCGGATGGCGTTGAAAGCTAATCCTGGGTCCCCGCCTTCGCGGGGATGACAGCGGCTTGGTTGTGAGGTTGAGAAAGTGGAAACAAAAAAGGGGCTCCGAACGGGAGCCCCTTTTCTTATGCGCGGGAGAGAAAATTTACTGCGCGGCGGTCTTCAGCGCGCCCGAAGTTTCCACCATCTTGCGGAATTCATCGGTGGTAACGAGGCCCTTCTTCTGAATACCGAGCGCCTTTACCTGATTGAGCAATTCTTTCACCGTGCCGTCATCGGCGTTGGTGATGCCCATCTGTTCGAGATGATAGGTGATCGAGGCGTTGCCGCTCTTCTTGCCGAGAACCACATCGCCCTTGCGGCCGGTGAGGAACGGATGCGTGCCGAACATCGCCAGCGGTTCTTTCACCACCAGATCGACACCGATGCCGGATTCGCGGGTGAAGTTTTTTGATCCCAGGATCGGCTTATTGGCCGCAATCGGCGTGTTGGAAATGCGGCTGACCAATTCGCCAAGCTCGGGAATCTTGTCGAGCTTGTATTGCTTGTCGTAGCCGTAGAGCACGTGCAGCGCGACCATCAATTCTTCCAGCGCCGCGTTGCCGGTGCGCTCGCCCATGCCGTTGGCGCAAGAGTGAATGCAGGTGGCGCCCGCTTCCACGCCCGCGAGTTCGGTGGCGACGGCCATGCCGAAATCGTTGTGGGTGTGCACTTCAACGGGGAGGTTGGTGAGCTTCTTCACCAGCTTGACCATGTATTTGATGGCATTGGGCGTGGCGCAGCCCATCGTGTCGACAACGCCGACCGAATCCGGCGGCGCTTCTTCCATCAAGCGTGACAGCAAATTGGTGAGATCTTCTTCACGGGCGCGCGTCGTGTCGTAGGGGAAGTAGACGGTGTAGAGGCCCTGCTTCTTGGCGTATTTGACGGCTTCCACGCTCTTGCGCAGCACATCTTCCCACGTCCACTTGAACTGCCATTGCAGCTTGGGGAAGCCGATCGGCACTTCGATGATCACGCCATGCGCGCCGCATTCCAGCGCCTTGTCCATGTCGGCGTTCATCGCGCGGGCGAAGGTGAAGATCTTCGATTTCAGGCCCAGCTTCGAGATGCGCTTGATGGCTTCAAAATCGGGCTCGGACACGGCCGGCATACCGGCTTCGATGCGCTCGACGCCGACTTCCGCCAGCTTCTCGGCGATGGCGATCTTGTCTTCGACCGAGAACACGATGCCTGGGGTCTGCTCGCCGTCGCGCAACGTCGCGTCGTGAATCTCGACCTTCTCGGGGAGATTCATCTGGGCGGTGACTTCGGGCACCACGTTATAGGGGCTGACCCACCAGTCGTTTCCTTGGTGGTAGTTGTAGTTCTTGTTCATGGCGCCAGCTCCTTGGGGCTTTTTTCGGCGCGGATTGTAAACCGCAGCCCAAGCCCAAGAAAGTCCCAGCTAGAACGAAATCAAGTTTCGATGTCATTCCAGCGTCTTAAATTGACGCGCAATCTAACGCCGAACCGGCATCCACTTCGGCGGATTGCGCTTTTACAGCCGGTCTAGGTTAAAGTCGTCGCAGTCCTCGCCGAAAGCCGCCAAACTCTCCTCCAGATAATCGCCCAGAAGCGGCAAAGTGAGCAGGTATTCCGCCACCCGCGTGCTGTGTTCCTGCGCTGCCGTGCTGATCGCCTCGTCCCAGTCACCCTTGTCGTAAGTGCCCCGGCCGATCCAGGCGAGCGCCACCAGACGCGCCTGTTCGTCCTGGTTCAGGCCCCGGATAAAGGCCACCAACTCGGTTTGAACGGCGTCTTCACCGGTATCTTCCAGAACGTCCGCCATACCGTCATCGGCCGCGTTCGAGCCGGAATCCGGGTCGGAATCGCCTTCCTTGACGTCGAATTGCCGCGCCTTGGCGATCACAAAACAGACCTTATCCTTATTAATTCCGCGCATTTTCACCTCGCATATCCTATTCCGTAGGCAACGCTCAGGCGTAGTTGGGGTTGCGCCGGGATAGGGGCGGGTTTAAATCCCCAGGCCAGGGTCGCGAACGGCACAGGGATCGCCAATCGTCCCGATTTTACAGGATCTTACCGACGTGAAGCACGCTGCCCCGCGCTACCAGCCGTGGAGCGCCGACGAGGCGTCCGCGATTGTCTCGACCGAATCTGCACGCGAGGGCGCTCTGCTGCCCGTGCTGCACAAATTGCAGGAGACATTCGGTCACGTGCCGGACGCGGCGGTGCCGGTGATCGCGCAAGTGATGAATCTGTCGCGCGCCGAAGTGCACGGCGTCGTCACATTTTATCACGACTTCAAGCACGCCCCGCAGGGCAAGCATGTGCTCAAGATTTGCCGCGCCGAGGCTTGCCAATCGCGCGGCGGCGAAGATATCGCGGCACGCGCGTCAAAGCTGCTCGGCATCGCCTTTGGCGAAACCACCACCGACAAGCGCGTGACGCTGGAAGCCATCTACTGCCTGGGTCTTTGCGCTTGCGGCCCCAGCGCCATGTTGAACGGCGCGCCGGTGGCGCGCGTGACAGATGCGAAATTGGATTCGCTGATCGCGGAGACCAATTCATGAGCACCAAGATTTACGTTCCCTGCGATGCCGTGTCGGTTGCCTGTGGTGCCGACGATGTGGCCGACGCTATTGCCGCCGAAGCCAAGAAGCGCAGCCAAGATGTCACGATCATCCGCAACGGTTCGCGCGGACTTGTCCCCATCGAGCCGCTGGTCGAAATCGAAACGCTGCAGGGCCGCATCGGTTACGGCCCCATTGAGCTTTCCGACGTCCCTTCGGTGTGCGACGCGATGTTCGGCGACGGACAGCATGCCAAGCGCATCGGAAAACCGGAGGAGCTTCCCTTCTTCGCCAAACAGACGCGCCTCACTTTCGCGCGCTGCGGCATCACCGATCCGCAGTCGCTCGCCGATTACAAAGCGCATGACGGCTACAAAGGCCTCACCAAAGCGCTGACGCTGACACCGGCCGAAATCGTCGAAACCGTAACAAAATCTGGCCTTCGTGGACGCGGTGGCGCAGGCTTCCCCACCGGCATCAAATGGAAAACGGTGCTGGACGCGAAAGCAGATCGCAAATTCATCGTCTGCAATGCCGATGAAGGCGATAGCGGCACATTTGCCGACCGCATGATCATGGAAGGCGATCCCTTCCTTCTGATCGAAGGCATGACGATTGCCGGCATCGCGGTGGGCGCGACGCATGGTTACATCTACATTCGCTCGGAATATCCGCATGCGGTGCGCGCGATGGAACGCGCCATCGCGACTGCGCGCTCGGCCGGTTATCTCGGGCAATCGGTTTGCGGCTCGAAGCACGCCTTCGATCTCGATGTGCGCATGGGCGCGGGCGCTTATGTCTGCGGCGAAGAAACCTCGCTGCTGGAAAGCCTGGAAGGCAAGCGCGGCCAAGTGCGCGCCAAGCCGCCTTTGCCTGCGCATGTCGGATTGTTCGGCAAGCCGACCGTGATCAACAACGTGCTGTCGCTCACCTCTGTGCCGGTGATCCTGGACAAAGGCGCAGACTTCTATCGCGATTACGGCATGGGCCGTTCGCGCGGCACGATGCCGATCCAACTCGCGGGCAACATCAAAAACGGCGGTCTGTATGAGACCGCCTTTGGCATAACCCTGGGTGAGCTGGTGGATGGCATCGGCGGCGGCACCGAGAGCGGGCGCCCGGTGCGCGCGGTTCAGGTCGGCGGACCCTTGGGCGCCTATTTCCCCCGCGCCCTGTTCGACACGCCGTTCGATTACGAGGCCTTCGCCGCGAAAGATGGGCTGATCGGCCATGGCGGCATCGTGGTGTTCGACGACACCGTGGACATGGCCAAGCAGGCTCGCTTTGCCATGGAGTTCTGCGCCATCGAATCGTGCGGAAAATGCACCCCTTGCCGCATCGGTTCCGTGCGCGGGCAAGAGGTGATGGACAAGATTATGGCTGGAACCGATCGGGAACAGAACCTCGCCCTGATCACGGATTTGTGCCAGACTATGAAACTGGGTTCCCTTTGCGCTTTGGGGGGCTTCACCCCATATCCCGTTATGAGCGCCCTAACCCATTTCCCGGAAGATTTCGGGCCGAAGACAATGCGGAAGGAAGCGGCCGAATAGAGCCGCCATCAAGGTCAAAAGAACATGCCTCTGGTTGAAGAAATCGATTACGGCACACCCGCTTCCTCATCGGAGAAGCAGGTCACGCTCACCATCGATGGCGTGAAGATCTCGGTGCCCGAAGGCACCTCCATCATGCGCGCCGCGCAGATGATGGGCACTGCCATTCCGAAATTGTGCGCCACCGACAATGTGGCGTCGTTCGGCTCTTGCCGCATGTGCCTGGTGGAGATCGAAGGCCGCAACGGCACGCCCGCCTCGTGCACCACGCTGGTGGCCGAAGGCATCAACGTCCACACGCAGACTCCGCGGATCGCGCAAATCCGCAAAGGCGTGATGGAGCTTTACATCTCCGACCATCCGCTCGATTGCCTCACCTGTGCGGCGAACGGCAATTGCGAATTGCAGGACACAGCGGGCCAAGTCGGCCTGCGCGATGTGCGCTACGGCTATGCCGGCGACAATCATCTGTCCGATAAGAAAGACACGTCCAACCCGTATTTCACTTACGATCCCGCCAAATGTATCGTCTGCTCGCGCTGCGTGCGCGCCTGCGACGAAGTGCAGGGAACGTTGGCGCTGACCATCTCGGGCCGCGGCTTTGAAAGCCGCGTCTCGCCTTCGCAATCCGAACCCTTCCTCGAATCCGAATGCGTCTCGTGCGGCGCCTGCGTGCAGGCCTGCCCCACCGCAACGCTGATGGAAAAGAAGGTGATTGAAATCGGCCAGCCGGAACATTCGGTTGTCACCACCTGCGCCTATTGCGGCGTCGGTTGCACGTTCAAGGCGGAAATGCGCGGCGAAGAACTTGTGCGCATGGTGCCTTTCAAGGACGGCAAAGCAAACCACGGCCATTCTTGCGTGAAGGGCCGTTTCGCGTGGGGCTATGCCACGCATCGCGACCGCATCTTGAACCCGATGATCCGCGCTTCGATCCAAGACCCCTGGAAAGAAGTAAGCTGGGAAGAAGCGATTGCGCACACCGCATCGGAATTCAACCGCATCCAGGCGAAATACGGCAAGCTCTCGGTTGGCGGCATCACCTCGTCGCGCTGCACCAACGAAGAAACCTTTCTGGTGCAGAAGCTGATCCGCGCCGCGTTCGGCAACAACAACGTCGACACCTGCGCGCGCGTTTGCCATTCGCCCACCGGCTACGGCTTGGGCACAACGCTCGGCACCTCGGCCGGCACGCAGGATTTCGACTCGGTCTCCGAGGCTGACGTCATTGTCGTCATCGGCGCCAACCCGACCGATGCCCATCCGGTTTTCGGCTCGCGCATGAAGCAGCGCCTGCGTGACGGCGCGAAGCTGATCGTGATCGACCCGCGCCGCACCGATCTGGTACGTTCGCCGCATATCGAAGCACAGTATCATTTGCAGCTTCGCCCCGGCACCAACGTGGCCGTGCTGACCGCGATGGCGCATGTGATCGTCACCGAAGGACTGGTGGACGAAGCCTATGTCCGCGAGCGCTGCGAGCTGGATGCCTTCCAGGATTGGGCGGAATTCGTTTCGCTCCCCGTGAACAGCCCGGAAGAAAGCGAAAAATTCACCGGCGTTCCGGCAGCCAAATTGCGCGCCGCGGCACGGCTTTATGCAACGGGCGGCAACGGCGCGTTCTATTACGGCTTGGGCGTAACCGAACACAGCCAAGGCTCCACCTCGGTGATGGCCATCGCCAACCTCGCCATGGCCACAGGCAATATCGGCCGCAACGGCGTGGGCGTGAACCCGCTGCGCGGCCAGAACAACGTGCAAGGCGCGTGCGATATGGGTTCGTTCCCGCACGAGCTTTCCGGCTACCGGCATGTGTCGGACGACGCCACGCGGCAGATGTTCGAGACGTTCTGGAATATCGGCCTCGACAAGGAACCCGGCCTGCGCATTCCCAACATGCTCGATGCCGCCGTCGATGGCGTGTTCAAGGGCCTCTACGTGCAGGGCGAAGACATTCTGCAATCGGACCCCGACACCAAGCACGTGTCCGCTGGC
The DNA here is from genome assembly GCA_903928515.1 of uncultured Alphaproteobacteria bacterium. Lineage (GTDB taxonomy): Bacteria > Pseudomonadota > Alphaproteobacteria > Micropepsales > Micropepsaceae > CAIYRG01. Next base: position 43,990 of record CAIYRG010000040.1, read on the forward strand.
CTCGCCGCGATGGAATGTGTCGTGGTGCAGGATCTGTTCCTGAACGAGACCGCGAATTACGCGCATGTGTTCTTCCCCGGCTCCACATTCCTCGAGAAGAACGGCACCTTCACCAATGCCGAGCGCCGCATCCAATTGGTGCGCAAGGTGATGACGCCGAAGAACGGGTATGAAGATTGGGAAATCACCCAGATGCTGTCGAACGCGCTGGGCTATCCGATGCACTACAACCATCCGTCCGAGATCATGGATGAGATCGCGGCGCTGACGCCTACCTTTGCGGGCGTTTCGTTCAAGCGCCTGGAAACCGAATCCTTGCAATGGCCGGTCAACGAGAAGGCGCCGCACGGCACGCCGATCATGCACATTGGCGGCTTCGTGCGCGGCAAAGGCAAATTCGTCGTGACCGAATATGTGCCGACCGACGAGAAGGTCGGCCCGCGCTTCCCGCTGCTGCTCACAACGGGGCGCATTCTGTCGCAATACAATGTCGGCGCGCAGACGCGCCGCACGGCCAATTCGATGTGGCACGACGAGGACATTCTGGAAATCCACGCCCATGACGCCGAAGAACGCGGCATTCGCGATGGCGACTGGGTGAAGGTGCAAAGCCGCGCCGGCGCGACCGCTTTGAAGGCGCGCGTGAGCGACCGCGTGGCGCCGGGCGTCGTCTACACGACGTTCCATCATCCCGACACGCAGGCCAATGTTGTGACGACCGAATATTCGGATTGGGCCACCAACTGCCCGGAATACAAGGTCACGGCGGTGCAAGTGGCCGTGTCCAATGGGCCTACCGATTGGCAGCGCGAATACAACAACCAAGCCGAACACAGCCGCCGCATCGCGGCCGTCGAACCGGCCGAGTAACCGCAAGTATGTCCGAAGACGAAACGCATCACGCGAAGAGCACGCTCGACCGCTTGGTCTATTCGGCCAATCAGATCAGCAATTTCTTCCGTTCCCAGAAACACGATCAGGCCGTCGCCGGCGTGGAAACCCACATCGCAAAATTTTGGGACCCGCGCATGCGCAAGATGATCTTCGCGCATCTGAAAGCCAGCGGCGAAGGCCTCACCCCGCTCGCACGTGAAGCGCTTGAGAGCCTCGCCAAAAAGCAGAACGCGGCCTAAGCCTTAATTTGCCGCCGCTTTCGTGTTTCCGATATTGGCGGCAAGGAACGCGTCCAGTTCGCGCAACACCGTCATGCGACTGTCGGCCGTTTCCATGTAGTGATCGTCGCCGACGACTTTCACAAATTTGACGGATTTCCCCGCCTTCTGCAAAGCGGCCTGCATCTCCAGCGAATGCTCGATGGGCACTGTCGAATCTTTGTCGGCATGAATGAGCAGAATAGGCACCCGCACTTTATCGGCCTGAAATGCCGGCGACACGGCTTTGAGCCCCGCTTCATCCGCGTAGCGCTTGCCGAAACGCAGATCCCACTCCGGCTGCAACGCCGCCAAATACTGCTCGGGCCAGTTGGGATTTCTATCGTCGATCAACTTTGGCAGATCGCTAACGCCAGCCACGCTCGCCGCACACGCATAAAGGTCGGGCGTCAAAGCCGCGCCCGCAAGCGCGGCATAACCGCCGTAACTCACGCCAACGATACAAACACGCTTGGGATTGGCGATGCCGTCCTTGATCGCTTGGTTGACGCCGTCCGTGATGTCGTCCTGCATCTTGCGACCCCATTGTTGAAAGCCCGCAGCCTCGAACGCGTAGCCATAGCCGTACGATCCGCGAAAATTCGGCTGCAGAACCGCGTAACCTTTGCTCCCCAGAAATTGCACCATCCAATCGAACGCAAGTGAATCGCGCTCTTCTGGCCCGCCATGCGGGAGAACTACCAACGGCAAATTCTTGGCCTCTTTCCCTGCCGGAATCGTGAGGTAGGCCGAAAGCTGTAGGCCGTCACGGGCAGCATACGGATAGGGCTTCATGTCGCTCAACACTTCGGGCTTATCGAGCGCCGGGTACGAAGACCCGATATCGTCAAAATGGTGCGTCACCGCGTCGTACATATGCAGCGTCGCGGGGTGCTTCGGCCCACTCAGGATGATCAACGATTTGCTGCGATCCGTTGTGGCGGAAATGATTTCCACCGAGAGATCGGGGAATTTCTGCAGCAAAGCTTTCTCGAGACCTTCCAATTTCGGCTCAAAATACA
>CAIYRG010000041.1 GCA_903928515.1 uncultured Alphaproteobacteria bacterium
CCCATGATCACGGCGGTGTTCTCGACGTTCTTCACCCACGCCGCCAATTCCCATTTGCCGTCGGCCGTATCGTAGGCCAGGCCGAGATCGGTGCGGTGATAGGCCGGGTTCTCGCCGTCGTAATAATAGGCGGCCGAGGTTTGGCGCTTGCTTTCAAAATGCTCGGTGAGGCTGGCCGTCACCGTCGCACCGCTCGAAAGATCGAAGATGTGCTGGTAGCGGACATTGCCATTCCACAGCGGCGCGCTGAACAGCGGATCGCCCGATTTCACGCCCGGCGAGAAGCGCACCCAGTTCACGCTGGTGGGATTGGCTGCCAGGTTCTTCGCGCTGCACAGCGCCAGGTTGGTGGTGTTCGACACCACGTTGATCAGCGAATGCGCGGCGATGCCGTAGTTGAAGCACAGAGGCGATGCGAAGGGCGACGCGCCCGATTGCGTCGGCTCGTAGGACAGCGCCACGCTGATCTTGTCGTTGTTGGTGATCAGCGCGATGGCTTCCAATTCGCCGCCCCAGGCTTTCACGCCGGTTTGGTTCTGGATGATGTTCTGCGCCTGGTTGATGTCGTTCACGCCGAGCGACTGAATAAAGATGCTCTCGAACTTGTAGTAATAGGCATCGACGTTCAGCTGCAGTTTGTTGTCGAGGAAGCGGTTCTTCACGCCGGCCTCGTAAGAGGTCACCGCATCCGGCGGGATCGGCACGTTGCGCGTCACTTGCGTGGAGGCCTCGCCCGCCGTGCCGCCCACGGAAGCTGCCGCCACAGGTGCTGTGGTGGCGCAACCGCCTGTCGGATAGGCCGCGACGACGCCTGAGCCATCGCCCGGCAGATAGGTGTGGCCGCTCTTGGCGCCGACGCAGAATTTGTTCTGCCCGGCCTGCGCGGGGCGGAAGCCTGTCGCCGTCTGCGCATACAGCATGCTCTCTTGCGTCAGATCGACTTCGATGCCCGCTTTGTACGTGAGCTTCACCGGCCAAGATCAGATCCACGCCTTGCGCGATGAGATCACGCGCGGCAGCCGCCGAAACCATCGCATCGGATGCGCCGTCGCGCGTGAGGATTTCCACGGCGCGCGTGGTGCCGTTCACCGCGATGCCGGGCGCGAGCGCCTTGCGCGCCAGGGACAACACGAACGCGTCGCCTTCGGCGTAAGCCGCGTCTTTGCCGGTCAATGAGGAAACAAGTCCGATGCGGATGGGGTTGGTTTCGGCAGCGCGGGCGCGCGCCAACGGCAGGCACGCCGCCGAAGTGCCCAGCAACATTTCCCGTCTATCGAAAAGGATCATGCCGTGAAGCGCATGGAGAGCGGTGGCCGCGTGATGCGCGTTCGAGTATAACGAACCCGCCGTTCAATCCAACGCAGTGCCCCCATGAGACGGATCGTTTTCGCGCTTCTTTTGTCGATTATCGCTCCAGCCGTTGCGTTGGCAGCAGACGACAACGGCGGCCCCGGTGCGTGCCGCGCGTTCGGCGACACATATTGCAGCGGCCTTCAGGGCCCGGATCGCCGGGCTTGTCTGGATCGCAACGCCGACAAGCTTTCGGAATCCTGCAAGACACGGCTGACCGGCAACGAAGCCACAGGCGCGACAGGCCAATCGCTGTTCGCGCCCTGCCGTGCCGATTTGCAGACTTATTGTTCGGGGCGGCAGGGCGATGATCGCTACCCCTGCCTGAAGACGAACGAAGAGAAGCTATCGCCCGCCTGCAAACAGGCGCTGCCCGGTCTGGCGGGGAATTAGCCTTCGGCGTTCGCGTCGTCGCGGAAATAGGGCTCGACCTTGCCCTTCAGCTTGATCGTGATCGCGTTGCCTTTGCGGTCCACCGCTTTGCCGGCGGCCAGGCGTACCCAGCCTTCGCTGACGCAATACTCGTCGACGTTGGTTTTCTCGACGCCGTTGAAGCGCACGCCAACGCCGCGCGCCAGCAGTTCTTCATTGTAAAACGGACTGTTGGCGCTGGCCGCCAAACGGTCGGGCGGGGTGTCGTTCGTGGTGTTTTCAGCTTCGGCCATGGCAGGATTCTCTAAAGGCCGCCTTCGGTAGCACAAGCACGGTGGCCATGCCTATCTGTTCCGTTCGTGGTAGCGCTGCGGCCGCCGATTTGCCTTTGCCTTGGCGGCGGTTTTGCCGCAACTTTCCACCGTAACCCTGTGAAAGGCCTTCATGACCCGCGCCGACAAGGAAGCCATCCTTCTGGCCATGTCGCTCGCGTTCCTGTCGGGCCTCGTCGATGCGCTGGGCTATCTGCAACTCGGGGGCTTCTTCGTCTCGTTCATGACGGGCAATTCCACCCGGCTTGGCATCGATGTCGCGCGCGGCAATTTGGATCGTGTGTCCTTGTCGGCGGTGCTCATCGCGCTGTTCGTCGTGGGCGTGGTGCTGGCGGCATTTGTGCGCCGCCTGTCGCCGGGGCGCGGCTATATCGCCATCCTGCTGCTTGTCACGCTGCTGCTCGTCGCAGGCGCGGGGCTGTTCGAGATGGGCTACGCGCAAGGCTGTATCGCGCTGATCACGCTGGCGATGGGCGCGGAAAATCTGGTCTTTGAAAAGAATGGCGATGTCACCATCGGCGTCACATACATGACCGGCACCCTGGTGAAATTGGGCCAGAAGATCGCCGACAGCTTACGCGGCGTGAACGTTTACGAGCCGTTACGCCATTTCCTTCCCTGGCTCGGCGTGGTGCTGGGCGCCATCGTCGGTGGCGTGTCATTCTTAGGCTGGGGACTGCACGCGCTGTGGATCGCGGCTGCCATTTCGGCTGCGCTCACTATCATCGCGCTCACGCGCGGCATCTCCGAACGCTTCGCGGATTAATACCAGAATCCTCATGCTGAGCCTGTCGAAGCATGAGACCGCGGTCTCGTCCTTCGACAAGCTCAGGACGAGGAGATTTCTTAAATCGTAAAGTTTTCCAGCGTAGCCGGATGGAACAATTCCTCCGGCTTCAAGCGGCGCGGGCTTAGGCCTTCGGCGTGATGGTGGCCGAGGAACGTGTCCAGCACGTGATGATTGGCGGTCAATCCGTATGACCAATAATCTCGGCCCATCATGGCGCGCGCCCGCGCGATGCTCACATCCACGAAGGGCAGCGACGCCTTCGGTGCGGATTCGTCGGTGAGCAAATCCAGCGCGATATCCTTGGATTTGGTGAAGGCTTTCAACAACGCGGCCGGCAGCCACGGATGCTTGTCCGCCAGCGTGCGGCGAAGCCCCAGCACGTGCATGATCGGAAAGA
>CAIYRG010000042.1 GCA_903928515.1 uncultured Alphaproteobacteria bacterium
ATTGAAATCCCTCGCATTCTAGCATATTTCCTAGCGACGCTGTCGATAGCGGCACGGATTGGCTTCGGAGGCTCGGACATGGGTGTTCTGTTTATCGCCGAGGTTTCGAGCAACCACTCTCAGGACCTGAACCGGGCGCTCGCCTTCGTCGATGCGTCCGCCGCCGCCGGGTTCGACGCGGTCAAGTTTCAGCTCTTCCGCGTCGACAAATTGTTCGCCCCGGAAATTCTGGCCAAAAGCCCGGCCCATCGCGTGCGCGAACGTTGGGAACTGCCGGTGGAGTTTCTGCCGCCTTTGGCCAAGCGCGCCAGGGAACGCGGCATCCTGTTTTCCTGCACGCCGTTTTACCTTGAGGCCGTGGAGGAACTGAAACCCTACGCGGACTTCTTTAAGATCGCGTCCTACGAGCTGCTCTGGTCCGATTTGGCGAAGGCCTGCGCGGCAACGGGCAAACCGCTGATAATGTCCACCGGCATGGCGTCGATGCCGGAAATCCAGTCCGCGGTGGCATCCGCACGCGCAGCCGGTTGCGACGACCTCACCCTGCTGCATTGCGTGTCGTCCTATCCGGCGCCGCTGGAGGACACCAATCTCGCGGCCATCGCATCCATCCGCGATGCCATCGGCGTTCCCGTCGGCTGGTCCGACCACACGCGCGAGCCTGCGGTGATCGAGCGCGCCGTGCACCGCTGGGGTGCCTCGGTGGTCGAACTGCATGTCGATCTCGACGGCAAGGGCGATGAATACGGCCCCGGCCATTGCTGGTTAATCGATGAACTCGCACCCGTGATCAAACGCATCCGCGAAGGCATTCGCGCCGATGGCGACGGCGTGAAGGAACCTCGGGCCTCGGAAATTTCCGACCGCGAATGGCGGGCCGATCCGTCCGACGGTCTGCGCCCCATGCGATATCTGCGCTCGACCTGGAATCCGAAATGAATCAGACGCGCAAGCCTCGTGTCGTCGCCGTCATCCAGGCGCGCATGGGCTCCACGCGTCTTCCCGGAAAAGTTCTTCGCCCGCTCGCCGCAAAGCCGGTGCTCTGGCACGTGATCCATCGCGTGGCCAAAGCGAAAAGCATCGATGCCGTCTCGGTGGCAACGTCGGTAGAGCCCGGTGACGACGCTATCGAGGCGTTTTGCCGCGAACACGACATCCCCTGTATCCGTGGGCCGGAAGCGAACGTGCTGCAACGGTTTGCGTTGGCCGCGGATGCTATGGACGCCGATATCATCGTACGCGTGACGGGCGATGCGGTTTTCGTCGATGCGGATTTCATCGACTATCTCGTGACGCAACTCATCGCCGCCGATGGCGACTACGTTTACATCGAAGCAGGCGCTTTGTGCGCCCATGAAGGCGTCGATCCGTTCAGCCGCCGTGCGCTGAGGCGTTTGACGGTGGAGGCCGCCGATGATCCGGCGGCGCGCGAGCACGTCACCGGCTATTTCAAGCTTCACCCCGATTTCGGGCGTGGCGTCTACGTTCCCGCCTACCCTCCGTTGGCGGTCGAGCCCGCGCGTATCAGCATCGATGCCCCGGCCGATCTGGCCTTTGCCGAAGCCGTTTACGAAAGGCTGGGCGCGAAAGCGGGCGAAGCGTCACTGCCGGACGTTTTACAATTGCTGGAACGTGCACCGGAATTGCGCGCCATCAATGCCGGCGTACGGCAAAAGGCCATTCGCCAGGTGGGCGGTATTGCCCTGATCTTCTGCGATGGCGGCGGTGCTTTTGGTTACGGCCATATCCGCCGCTGCCTGAATATCGCGCGCGCGCTGCGTGATCGCGAGGGCCTGGGCGTGGTGTTCGCGTTGAACGGCACCGAAGATGCGGCAGCGCAGATTCGCGACGCAGGGTTCGAGGCGATCATCTTGCCCGAGCGCGACCAGGTCGCCACGGTGAGCAATCTCATGGAATCGCGCAAGCCGCGCTTGCTGCTCGTTGACACCCGCAGCAACGTCACGCGCGCCGACATCGCGCACTTTACCTCTTTGGTGAAACCTGTGGCGGTGATCGACGACGGTTCGGACCGCCGCCTCGCGGCAACCCATGCCTATTACGCCCCCTTGCCGCAGGTGAAAGCGCTTTCCTGGAGCGGCTCGGCTTGCACGGTGCGCAGCGGCTGGGAGTGGGCGCTGACCGGCTTGGATATATCAAGCATCCCGGAACGCAGCCCTTACGACGGCCCGCCGCGCCTGCTGGTGACGATGGGCGCGAGCGACCCGAAAGATTTCACGCGGCTGGCATTGCAGGCGCTATCGCAAGTCTCGGCTCCGTTCCGAGCGCGCTTCGTCATAGGCCCGAGTTTTCGTGACGCCGATGCACTGCGCCGGGAGATCGAAGCACGCGGATATGAATTGGTACCGCCGGGGCATGATTTGCGAGAGTCCTTCGCGACTGCGGATGTTGCCCTGATCGCGTTCGGGGTCACGGCCTACGAGATGGCCGCCCTTGGCGTTCCCGCGATTTACTTGGCGATCAGCGACGATCACGCAGCTTCGGCCTCGGCTTTTGAGGCCGCCGGCATGGGCGTTCTGGCACAAAGTCATGCCGCGGGCATCCGCGATGCCCTCGCGGAGATTCTCGCCGCGCCAACGAAACGCACGGCCATGGGACAAACGGCACGCGGTCTCATCGATGGCATGGGTGCGCAACGCATCGCCGCAGATTTGGCAAGCGCGACGATTTAGGCCTTCACGACCGCAGAAAGTTTGGCCACGAAGGCTTCAAATCCGGGTTCGTTTTCCAGGTCGCGCATGAGATCGATAAATCTCTCAGGGCTGGGCGTTGCACCGGAGAACCACAGATAGATAAGCGCCTTGCCCAATCTATCGATGATGTCTCGTTCCTGAATCAAGTGCATGTTGTGCATATAGAAGAAAGCGCAAGCTTCGCGCTTCATCTCCTCGCGATCCCAAACGTGATCGCGCGCTGCCAACAAAAACGCTTTGTATTCTTCCTTGCTGCGAGCGGTGCGGCAAAAAGGAAAATCGACGTGCGGGTTCTCGCCGGACGCAACCGTCGGCACCCCCATATAGGCCATTTCCGATGCAACCGTGCCGTACACCGTCACGGCGCACGCCATGCCGCCATCGACAAGCTGCTTGTTGGTGACCTTGCTCGAAACGAACCGTATGTCCGGATAGAGGCTCCGCAGAGTCTGCAGTTCTCTATCGCTATCGGCCGATTGATTGGGATGCGGCTTCAGCAGGAACGGAATGCCCGCCGCGTTGAGCGTGTCGACGGTGAATAGCAGCCACTCCCAAAAATCGTGGAACGTGATCCAGCGGTAGATATGCACGCTGTCATAGAAGTCGTGCAGGAAAATGACATAGGCCCGGCGAACATCCGGCACGTCCTGCGTTTGCACGAGATAGGGCGACACTTTTGCCGTGATGATCGTCGCGTCGATTTTCCCTGCGATGCGCGCGGCCAGACTCGCATCTCCCGCCGCGATCTTCGCTTCTCGATCGGCTAGCGCGGAAAATACCTGCCGGTACGCGCTGGGATTGTTGCTCTGGAACGGATCGTCCGGCGTCAGAAATTTCGCAAAGCGCTGCGCGTTGGCAAACGAGGCGACCGGAATGCCCAATTGCGCCGCGACACGCGCGGGAATGCCGTGCTCGATGTAGGTGGTATAGGTGGTCAGATACAGCGCGGGCTTACGCTTGGAAAAATACGCAAACGCCAGATCGATATTTTTCAACGCTTGGCGCAATACCACCAGAAGGTAGGTATCCGTCAGTTCGACACGCGGCGATGGCTTATAGCGAAGATAGGAATCGATAATGAGATCACCGATGACCACACCGCGAATTCGCAACGCCGCCAAAGCATCCTTGGACGCCAAGCCACGCCAGATTCGCCACGCCTCGTACCACAGACGCAGCGCCTTGAAGGGGCTTATGAGGCAGGTCGCACGATAGGCGATATGGCTGCAATACGCCCCGTACCACTGGGCCAATCTCCAATCGGTCAGGACATTGTATTCGAGGCGGCCGGCGATAAACACTTTCAGGCTGGACGATGCCCCAACCCGTGTGCCCCGCGGGATAATGGCTTCGACGTCGATATTTTGGTGCTTGCGCAGGCCGGCGACGACAACACCGAAAAGAGTATAGAAAAACCCATCCTCCACGCCTTCGACCACAACAAGTGGGGCATTGCGGCGATCACTGGGTTTGGGGCGCGCAACATAGGCCCGCAACGCGCACCGCAATGGCGTAGACGTATAACGGCGCCGCACAAGAGCAATCAGGTTCGATATCTTGGAAGGCATCAATGCGAGCCCGTCACGAGTTGACGTCTTTCTGATACGATTCCAAACGGATTACAGTGTCGACCTGCTCCATCACGAAACTGTCGTGCGTCACGAAAATCACAATGCGATCCTTAAAGGCCTCAAGGATGTTGCCAACAACCGCGCCACGCGTGGTGTGATCCAGCGCGCTCGTCCCCTCGTCAATGATGAGAACATCAGCCGGATGCAGCAATGCACGCGCCAAGCCGATACGCTGGCGCTGCCCGCCTGAGAAATTGCTGCCTTGATAATTCACCAACGTATCCACGCCTTCAGGAAGCGTCTGCAGAAACCCTTCCATGCCAGCCGCGGCAAGTGCCTGCTCTACATCTCGGACCGATCCGGGCCTGCCGAAGGCCACGTTATGCGAAACCGTGTCATAGAACAAACGCGTTGCCTGCTCCGCCATCGCGAAATGGCTGCGCAATGAATGGGTGGAAATTGCTGCGATGTCGCTGCCGTTGGCGAAGATCGCGCCGGATTGTGGCGCGTAGAATTTCAGCA
>CAIYRG010000043.1 GCA_903928515.1 uncultured Alphaproteobacteria bacterium
CCATCCACGACGTGACCGGCCGTCAAAATTCCTCGCCGACCTTCAATCGTTGCGAGCACCCCGGACCCAAGCACTTCACGCGCTTGCGATCCGTCCTTCCGATAAGTCAGCCCTACGGTATAGTGCTTGAGGCGCGCTATGACAGTATCTGTTAGATCGAATGCCACGGTCGCCCTCCTGGAACAATCGATTTCGGACCTGTGCGCTACTTGTCGGATAGGAGGTTTGCAGCGCTTGGAACCGCGGCTGTTCCAAAACTGCTGGCGTCGTGAATATCCGAAACGGTTACTGATACTGGCAGGGCACGATTAACCGAAAGAACAATCCGTAGCTGCGACCGCTTGATAATCGTTTGGAAAAAGCTCCTACCGCGCCGCGCGGGTGCGGGTTTCTATGACCGTGCGGCTTTTCTCAAGCTGCTCTTTCCAGGCCATCAATTCATCGAGACGGGCGGAAAGATGCGCGCGTTCCGCAGCCGTAAAACCGTTCAGCGGTTCGGCTTCCACGGATTCGATCACCGCAATCTCAGCGGCCGCCGTCTCGGCAGCCAAAGCTGCCAGCTCGGGCGCGAAATCGGACGCACCCTCAAACTCTGGCTCGATCTCCGGCTCAATTTCAGAGTCGGCTGCGAATTTCGGCTCGAACTTCATCTCGGTGATGAGCGGATGCACGTTCGGGTAATGCTCGGACGGATAGGCCTGCGGTGCGGCGGCCAATGCGGCCGTGGCGCGCGGGCTCTGCAGCAAGCTGAGCGAACCACGTCCCATTTCGGCGACATAGCGCACGCCATGTTCGCGCAAAATCTTTTGCACACCTTTGATGGTGAGGCCGTCGCGATAGAGCAGCGAGGCAATGCCGCGCAGCAGATCGACATCTTCCGGGCGATAGTAGCGGCGGCCACCGCCGCGCTTCAACGGCTTCACCTGGGTGAAGCGGCCTTCCCAGAAACGCAGCACGTGCTGAGGAACTTCCAGTTCAACCGCCACTTCACTGATGGTGCGAAACGCTTCCGGCGATTTTTGAACGGCAGGGTTCATCGTTGATCAATCCAATTACGCAAAGCACGATTCAGTCGTGCGCGTGTCCGTCTAACACTTCTTCGCCGTTGATCTGGGCCTTCAGCACATGCGAGGGCCGGAAGACCAAAACCCGGCGCGGCGCGATCGGCACTTCATCGCCCGTCTTCGGATTGCGCCCGACGCGCTGTGATTTCTGCCGCACTTGGAACGTGCCGAACGAGGACAGCTTCACTGTCTCGCCGCGCATCAGCGCATGGCAAACTTCGTCCAAAATATCTTCCACCATCTGCGCCGAGTCGTTGCGAGACAGGCCCACCGCTGTGAACACTGCCTCCATAAGATCGGCACGAGTTAACGTCCGCGTGCTCATGTTCCCCCCGGAAACAATCTAGAGTCGCCGTAGGGAGAGGCTATGCGTGAGGGCTTTTCCCGTCAACATCAAAGGCTTGCGGGAATCGGGAACTCTTACCAGCGGATCAGGGCTGCGCCCCAGGTGAAGCCCGCGCCCATGGCTTCCAGAAGAAGCAAATCGCCCCGTTTGATGCGGCCGTCTTTCACGGCCGTGACCAACGCCAAAGGCACCGAGGCCGCCGACGTGTTGCCGTGTTCGGCCACGGTGGAAACCAGCTTTGCCGCCGGGATCGACAGCTTGCGCGCCGTGCCTTCGAGGATTCGCTGGTTGGCCTGATGCGGCACGAACCAGTCGATATCGGTGGTGGAAAGGCCTGCCGCTTGCGTAGAGGCTTCGATGGCGGCTGCGATGTTGGTGACCGCGTGCTTGAACACTTCGCGGCCGAGCATGCGCAGCTTGCCCGCGGTGCCGGTGGAGGACACGCCGCCATCCGTATACAGAAGATTGCCCAAGCGGCCGTCGGAATAGATCTTGGTGTTGAGGATGCCGCGGTCGTGATTGCCGCCCTCGCCTTCGCCCGCGCGCAGCACCACGGCGCCCGCACCATCGCCAAACAGCACGCAGGTGCCGCGATCCGTCCAATCGAGCAGCCGCGACATGGTCTCCGCGCCGATCAACAGCACGGTACGCGCCTGGCCGGTGCGGATGAGACCATCGGCGATCGACAGGCCGTAGATGAAACCCGAACACACCGCCTGCACGTCGAACGCCGCACCGCGCGTCATGCCGAGCTGTGCCTGCACTTTCGTGGCGGTGGAGGGAAACGTGTCGTCGGGCGTGGTGGTCGCCACGATCACGATGTCGATATCGGCTGCCGTGATGCCGGCATCGGCCAGCGCGGCGTTGGCCGCCTTCAACGCGAGGTCTGACGTCTTCTCGCCTTCGCCGACAAAATGACGGCGGCGAATTCCAGTGCGCTCGGTGATCCACTCGTCGCTGGTGTCCACCAGCTTGGCGAGATCGTCATTGGTCATGACTTTGGCCGGCAGATAGGCCCCGCAGCCAATCACCGCACTTCGAATAACACTCACGAGACCGCGGCCTCCGGTTGTCCCGGCGTTGGGCCGGTGGGGTTTTGCGCTGGCGCCGGTTCGTCTTTGATCGCGATAGCGGCCCGGTCGGCGGAAATGCGCGCCAGCATGTCGGAACGCGCCATGTCGATGGCGATGTCGATGGCCGACGCAAAGCCATGCGCATCGGTGCCGCCATGGCTTTTCACCACCACGCCGTTCACGCCGAGAAACACGCCGCCATTGGAGGAGCGCGGGTCCATCTTCGCACGCAGCGCGCGCAGCGCACCGCTGGCGAGCAACGCGCCGATGCGGCCGAACAGAGAATTGGTGAGCGCCTGGCGCAGGAAATGCGCCACGAGCTTGGCGGTGCCCTCGGCGGTCTTAAGCGCGACGTTGCCGGTGAAGCCATCGGTCACCACGACGTCGACCACGCCGGCGCCGATATCATCGCCTTCGACGAAACCGTGAAACTCGATGGGCAATTTCGACTGACGCAGAATGTGCGCCGCCTTCTTCACCGACTCGACGCCCTTCACTTCTTCTTCGCCGATATTCAGCAAGCCGACGGTCGGGCGGTCCAAGCCGAAGATCGCGCGCGCGAAGGCCTCGCCCATCACGGCGAAATCGACAAGTTGCTCCGCATCGCTTCCCGCGTTCGCGCCCAGATCCAGCACCACGCTTTGGCCGCGCATGGTGGGCCAGATGGCCGCGATGGCAGGCCGCGAGATGCCGTCGATCATGCCTAAGCGAAACATCGAGAACGCCATCAGCGCGCCGGTATTGCCGGCAGAGACTGCGACGGCGGCCTCGCCTTTGGCGACGGAATCGATGGCATGCCACATGCTGGAATTGCGGCCGCGGCGCAGCGCCTGGCTCGGCTTCTCGTCCATGCGCACCACATCGGGCGCATGGCAGATTTCCGAACAGTCGGCGAGCGTCTTGTGCTTGGCGAGCAACGGCGTCAGCGCGGCTTCATCGCCGTGCAGCAAAAACCGAATCTTGGGGTGACGGCGGCGCGCAACAGCAGCACCCGCGAGGATCGCCGCGGGGCCGGCATCGCTGCCCATCGTATCGATTGAAAGAATCAGGTCTCGAGCCACGTCTTCTCACTTGTCCGACGCAAGACGTAGCCGAATTTCCGCCGTCCGCGAAAGACCGGGACAGTGACACAAGGGCGGAAAACCGCTCTTTAGGCTTCGGTCTGCACCACTTCACGGCCATCATAGTGGCCGCAGGACAGGCAGACCTGATGCGTGCGCTTCAATTCACCGCAATTGGGGCATTCGCCATGGGCCACGCCCGTAAGCGCATGATGCGACCGGCGCATATTGCGCTTGGACGGCGAGGTTTTTCTTTTGGGGACTGCCATGACGCACGCTCCGAAACGATCCGGCCCGGCCCTGAATCGTATCGGGTGCCTGGGCAAAAATAGGCGCGGAGTGAACCCGAAACGGCCCTGCGATGCAAGGGCGCGTTTTTGGCGGAAAACCGCCGTTTATTGCGGTTTCTTCAGTTTCTGAAGGACCGCGAAGGGGTTCTCGCGAGACTCAGCCTCTTTCTTGCCCGCCTCTTCCGTGGCCGCGAATTCGGCGCCCGGAGACCGCGGATAGGGATTTATGGAAAGTGCGAACTCCTCCAGCGCCGGTGCGGCCAGATCGAGCATCGAGCCCTCCAGCATCTCCGGCCCCTCTTCGTTATCGGAATCGAGGCTAACCTCATGCGACGGAGGCAAAGGCGCTTTGTCCGCTTCCGACTTTGCGGTACGTGCGGCGCGACGCGGGCCGTCGCCCAATAAAAAATCGCGGCGCAATTGGCCCGACAGCTTGGCGGGCACGGGATCGAGCGTCACGACACAGGCCTGAATCAATTCCGCGTCGAATTTCACATCGTAGCGGACATGGCTGCCGCCGAGCTTGGTCAGCGTCACCTTGGCTTGGAACGCTTGAAGCGATTCGATCTCGACCCATTTCGCGATGGCAGCACGTTCCGCTTCGTTGGGGATAAGAGCAATCTCAGCACCAGCCTCAGGCAGTCGCGCGAGATCGTAGCGCCGTGTGTAAGGCAGAGGTTCCGGGTTTTCGTCGTGGGGCTTTTGGTGCTGTGTCATGGCTCTTCTCACTCAACTCGTCTTATTCCAATAGCCCTATTTCGGGTCGCCTTATTCTGGCGTTGGACCGAAATCCGCAATGCCTTCCGCCAGCGTGCCGGCGTTCAATCGTGCAAACGCCGCATGCGCGTAGCGCGCAATCACCGCCGCATCGGCCGCGCGGGCATCGTCGGCCCTGTAAACATTGCGCAGCACCGCATGTTCCAGCAATGCCGGATCGTCCACCGCTTCGCCATAGGCTTCCATACGGCCGTAAAACGCATTCGCCATATTCTTGATACGGCGCGTCATGCCGAAATCGCTGACGCCCATTTCGCGCAGCGCATCTTCGAAGCCCGCGAACACCGCGGTCACGAATTCCGTGGCCAAAGGCGCTGCGGTCTCGCCCTGGCGCTTCAACGCTTCCAGCACCAGGAATGTGTGCAGCACCAGCATATCGAACCGCCCATCGATCGTGTCGGGCACGCCCAAGCGGCTGTGGAAGGCCGGCGCACGGCTCTGCCGGATAACAGCTTCGTAAAGCCGAAAAGCTGCTTTTTTTACCGTATCGTCACGACGTGAACGCCCAAACACCGAGCAACCCTCTCCAAACGCCACTTGCAAGGCCGAGCATACGAAGCTAGCACATTTCCCACTGGGAAATGGCCGGGATTGATTTTGCCTTTTAGGAGCCTTTCATGACCGGACGCATTGCCGGACCTCTCGGATACCTGCTGTTGACGGGCGCGCTTCTGGCGGCCTGCACGCCGCAGGAAGCCACGCGCGGGTTCATCCCTGCGCCTGACGAAGTCAAAGCCATCGTCGTCGGCACCGACACGAAGGATACCGTCGAGAAACGCCTCGGCAATCCCACAACCGCGGCGCAGTTCGGCGACGAGGTTTGGTATTACATGTCGATCAACCAGCGCCAGAGCGGCTTCTTCCTGCCCGAAGACACCTCGCGCGACATCGTGGCCGTGGCGTTCGACAAAGCCGGCAAGGTCGCCGACATCCACCACTACACGCTGGCCGATGGCCACGTGGTCGATTTCACCTCGCGCGAAACACCCACGCGCGGCCGCGAACTCACCCTGCTCCAACAGATCTTCAGCGCCACGCCCGGCGTGCCGATCAGCACCAACCCCGGCGCAATCGGCGGTGGCGGTGGTGGTGGCGGTCCTGGGGGCTGATAGTCTTCAACCCGTTGCCGTCAGCAGA
>CAIYRG010000044.1 GCA_903928515.1 uncultured Alphaproteobacteria bacterium
CGGCTGCGACGCGGGCCGCCGTCAAGTTGGCCAAGGCATCGTCGAGCTGATCGGGATCGAGCGGCTTGGTCAGCACGCCGTCCATGCCCGCTTCCAGGCAGGCGCGGCGGCCGGCATCCAGCGCATCGGCGGTGAGTGCCAGAATCGGCGTGTGCCGCCCGTGGCTGGCGGCTTCGGCGGCGCGGATGCGGCGCGTGGCTTCGATGCCATCCATGCCCGGCATGTGCACATCCATCACCACGAGATCGAACTGCTCCACGGCGCAGGCCGCAATGGCGCCGTCGCCCGTGGTGACTTCTTTTACGGTGTGGCCACGGCGGCGCAGAAGCTCGCGCGCCAACAGGGCGTTCACCGGATTGTCTTCGGCCAGCAGGATCTTCAAACCCGGCGCGGCCTTCTCAGGCGAAGACGCGGCAGGCTTTGCCCCGGCGGGCGTTTGCGCCGGAGGTTGCGACAATACAGGTTGCGACAACGGCTCGATACCGCCGGGCTCGAAATTGCGCGACGCCGACGAATGGGAGCGCGCGGGTGCACCTGACGGACTGCTGTCAAATGGCGGACGCTCCGACACGGCGCGCTCGCTATAGGGTTCGGAGACACGCTCCGCGAAGGAACGCTCGGCGGGCGCAGGGGACATTGCAGGCACAGGCGCAGCTTCGGCTTTGCGCCCCAATTTCCGTTCGGCTTCGCGGTCCATCGCACGCTCAAGAGCGGTGGACTCCGGGAAGTCTGCGATCGTTTCCCGGACAACAGGCTTGGACGTTTCGGTATGCGGCGTTTTGATGGGCGCGCGCAGCGTCTCCGGCGGCGTTGCTTTCGGCATAACGGGCGCCAACGCGGGCAGATCGGCCGCAATGGAACGCGCCGCTGCCGGCTTCGCCGGTTCGCGCTTGGGCGGCACGGACATGTTGCCGCTGCGTTCGCCCAGAAGTGCCGCCGCCAGACGTTGCTCCAGCGAGGCTTGGCGCACGGGCTTCATCAGATAACCATGGAAGCCTTTGGCGGCGAGTTGCGAAAGTTCGGCCCGTTGATGGGGCGGCAACAGCGCCAAAACCGGTGCGCTGAGATCGGTGACGCTGGGCAATGGCGCGCGACCGGCAACGCCGGCATCGAACACCATTACGTCGTAGCGCATGTCCATGCGGCGCAGTGCGTCCATGCTCGGCGCTTCGATGAATTCCGAACCGGCGGACGCGATCTGCATCTTGAGGGCAGAACGCAGCAGCGACGATGCCGAAACGATGGCCACGCGCTTGCGATGAAGCATGGCGCACGCCGCAGACACGGAAGGCGCATCCGATGGCGCCAACCCTGCCAATGGCAACGTGACCCAGAAGACGCTGCCGCGATCATGCGCCGATGACACGCCGATGGTGCCGCCCATCGCATTGATGAGCCGCTTGGAAATCGCAAGGCCAAGGCCGGTGCCGCCGAAGCGGCGCGCATGGCTGGAATCGGCCTGCACGAATTCTTCGAAAATCTCGGCGCGCTTGTTTTCCGGCACGCCAATGCCCGTATCGCGCACGGACAAACGCAATTGCAATGCACCGCCCGCGCCCTGTTCGAGAGCCGCCGACACCAGCACGCCGCCCTCTTCGGTAAACTTCACGGCATTGCCGACAAGATTGGTGAGCACCTGGCGCAACCGCACCGCATCGGTCTCGATGGTCTCAGGCACATCGGCGGCGATGGCCGCAGTAAGTTCGATGGTCTTGGCTTGTGAACGCGGGGCCAGCAACTCGGTCACGCTTTCGATCAGCGCGCGCAATTGTACCGGCTCGCGGCCCAGCGCCATCGAACCGGATTCGATTTTCGAGAAGTCCAGCAGATCTTCGATCAGCGCCAGCAACGCCATGCCCGATTGCGTGATCGCCTCGGCATAGGTTCTCTGATCCGGCATCAGATCGGTTTCCAACAGCAAGCGCCCCATGCCGAGTACGCCGTTCATCGGCGTGCGGATTTCATGGCTCATCGTCGCGAGGAAGTGTGACTTGGCGCGGTTGGCGTCTTGCGCCTTGTCGCGCGCTTCGGTGAGGGCGGCTTCCAGACGTTTGCGTTCGGTGATGTCGCGGCCGACGCTTTGGATTTCGATCAGGCGGCCATCGGTGTCGCGGATCGCATAATCTTCCCACGCGATCCAGCGATAGCCCGCGATGGTCTTCACATGTTGGTCATACGAGACGCGCTCGCGCCCCGTCTCGCGGCCCGCCAATTTGCCGAATGCCATCGGCGGCGAATCCGGATGCGGCTCGGGACGAAACAATTGTCCGATCGCCTCCGACGGCTTGGTGCCGAACAGGCGGAAGAAACTTTCATTCGCGTACGTTAAACGGCCGTCAGGCGTGCGGCGCAGAATCGCGTCGCCCTGAGAATCCACAAGTCCTTTGTATCGCGCTTCGCTCGCATGCAGCCGTTGATTGGCCGCTTCCAGCGCGTGGATAAATGTCTCCAACTCTTCGGTCAGCGCGGTCAGGCGATCGCTGCGGCCTTCGAGATCGGTGGCCCGATCGCGCGACGATACGAACCCAAAGAAGAGAAAGCCGAGGCCGATGACCGCGATGCCGCCCAGCAATCCCGGATCGAGGATCGTGAGATGGCCGTTTATGACAACGTCCGCCAGCGCCGCGATGCTCAACATCGCGGCCATCACGGCAAACAGCAAAGTACCAGCGCGTGTGACCATAAGACCCCGTGCCTCATAAGGCGCAGGCGCTGCTAAAAATTTGCTTAACCGGTGAAGAAAATCGGCACTTTTTGAGGTTTTTTGTAGAGAACCATAACGGGCGCGAGGCGCGCCTGTGTCATATCGAACACGCATCCCGCAACTGCGTAACAGATGGCCGCTTGTCACACGTCCGTCATCAATGGTTCACGCTCGCGTCACCGGACATTGCGACTACCCCTTTGAGCAAGGGGCGGTTCCGTTCTGGGGGAACATTCTCGTCCATCGAAGCTGGTTCTTGCCCGTTTCAAACCCTAGCGAGGATTCTCAATGATGGGGAAATCATTCCTTTTGGCGACAACGGCGCTTATCGCGACCGTTTCGCTGTCACCGGCATTCGCCGATGACACACAAAATATGCAAGTCGCCGCAGCCGCGCGCGCACCGGCGCCTGTCGCCATGCCTGCTCCGGCCGCCGCGCCGATGCCGGCTCAGGCCCAGGGCGTGTCCCAGTCTGACTACGCCGCTTTGAAAGCGCGCGTCGAGCAGCTGGAAAAAGACGCCACCGACAAGAAGTCCGCGGACACCGACACGCACACCCGCCTGTCGACCCTGGAACAGAACTTCAACTACGCGACCTGGTCGTTCGACAACGGCCGTCCCACGATCAGCTCGGGCGACGGACGTTTCAGCCTGTCTCTGCGCGGCCGCTTCCAATTCGACGCAGCCGATTTCATGCAGGACATCTCGAAATATCCGACCGCGCAGTTCAAGGATCTCGCGTCGGGCGCCGAAGTGCGCCGCGCATTCATTGGCTTCGAGGGCAAGTCCTTCTCGGATTTCTGGTATGAATTCCGCTTGGACGCCGGCGGTTCGAGCGCGGAAGCTTCCAATCCGCTCGTGAACATCGCGCGCGTCGCCTATCAGGGCATTCCGAATCTGCGCATCAACATCGGCGTGATCCAACCGATCTTCACGCTCGACGATGCAACGTCTTCGGCGAACCTGATGTTCTTGGAGCGTTCGGAAATCAACAACATCGCCACGTCGAACTTCGGCGGTTCCGACTCTCGCCGCGGCGCGGAAATGACCTTCCAGAAAACCGACGCGATCCTGCCGGGCGATAACCTCGTCCTCTCGAGCGCGTTCACCGGTCAGCAGACGACCGCTCCGGGTGCCGCTTCCAACCACGGCAATGACGAAGGCACGCAAGTGTTGGGCCGTGCGGCTTACCGCTTCTGGTCTGATGGCGTGAACTCCAACGCACAGATCGGCATGAGCGGTTCGGAAATCACGAGCCTCACCGGCGGTTCGGGTCACCCGGCTCCGGCGCTCACGACGACCTTCCAGGATCGTCCGGAGCTGCGCGTCGATGGCACGCAGCTGATCAGCACGAGCTTCACGGATACGACGAGTGCTCTCGGCGTCGCCACCAGCGCTTGTAACATCGCCGCAAAAGGTCAGATCAATAAGAGCTTCACCTGTAACGCGATGACCGGCGGTTGGCTGTATGGCTTCGAAGGCGGTTTCAACCTGAACAACCTCTTCATCAGCGGCGAATACTACAAATTCGGCGAAGACCGTAACTTTGCGTATTACCGTCGCAATTTGACGACCGCGAAGTACGCTTCGCTCGTCTCCGGCGGCAACCCGGAATTCTCCGGCTGGTACGTCGATGCGTCGTGGATCATCACCGGCGAGTCGCGCGTGTATCAACCGAGCGCCTCGAACAACGAATACGCTTCGTGGCAAGCGCCGAACGTCGTCAAGCCGTTCTCGCTCTCGGGTGACTCGTGGGGTGCATGGGAATTGGTGGCGCGTTATGCCGACACCAACCTGAATTTCAACGCCGGCAATGCCGGTTCTGCAATTCCGGTGGGCGGCATCCGCGGCGGCGAAGAGAAGATCTACACCGTCGGCGTCAACTGGTACCTGAA
>CAIYRG010000045.1 GCA_903928515.1 uncultured Alphaproteobacteria bacterium
CGGAAGGGCTGGTGCTGCTTGGGCGACTGGGCGGTCCATCCGCGGGCCGTGGTCGCACCTGGCGGTCAATGGGTGTGGTTTGATGTGCCCGACGACACAGAAGAGCTGTTGCGCATCTTGGCAGAGTATAATATGACGACACCGTCAACACCGTCGCTATAGGAGCGAATCACATGAGCGCCACAGCACAAGACTACGCGACCCGCTATAAGCAGGCGTTTGAAACCGGCACCCTGACACAGGGCGCATTCCACACCGAACGCGACGGTCGCCAGCTTGCCTGCGCGCTCGGCGTAATCGGCCCTGACATTAACGATGCAAAAGACTGCCCGGCGCAGATCATGCCGCGTTGGCTGGCGCAGATGGTGCCAAAGTTTTTCGACCGACAAAAACAAGACGCCGCGTTTCTGTGGGGTCTGGAATTTACTGCGGAACTGGCGCGGCTCAACGGAAGCGTCCCATTTAGCGTCGTCTATGACTGGCACGCGAATGTGGTTTGTCCGCTGAGTATCAAAAAAGCTGAAAAGCGTGGCCGTGATCCCGAACCACACAAGGCATTGCAGGCTCTGCATTTGCGCGCTTTGGATGGCGAAAAAATCAGCGCGAAGGAATGGCGTCCAGTATTGAAAATCGCCTTCGCCGACAACTTTGCCGCCGTCTACGCCGACGCCGACGCCGACGCCTACACCCGCACCTACGCCTTCGCCTACGCCGACGCCTACGCTGACGCCGACGCCTGGAATAAACTGGCGGTCGGCATGACCGAATGCCTCAAGCGCGTACCCACGCCAGAACAGGAGCAATCATGACCAACGCAATCAACTGGCATCCGAACGGGACGCCGGGGCCGTGGTTCAGTGATGGACGGCTACCGGGCATGTCAACGTATGCAGTTTTTAACGAACAAGGCGTTGCTTGTGTGGCGCTATGTCAGGCGGGTTGCCTCGCTGCAAATGGACGAGACGATGCTGTCAAGACCAACGCCCGCGCCATAGCCGAAGTGCCCGCGATGGTGGTGGCGCTGTGGGAACTGGATTCAATTTGGCGCGAATTTTTCCCAGATGGCCCCGATGGTAAATATGGGCTTGTCTCTATCGGCGGTGAACAGGCTGCGACGTGGCGAAACATATGCGCCATCCTGTCCCGGATCGATGGCGGTGCGGCATGACCCAGACACCGGAGCCCAGCGTCAACGACATTCCAGACAACGAATTGCTTGGCAGGGTTGTGCGTGGCTTTCGCCCGATCAAGCGCGGCGATGGCGGCATATATCTATGGGACGCCGTTATGAATCGGTTCGGCATCAGGCCAACCTATGCAAAACAGCTTTGCTGCCGGTTTGGCATGGACCCTTATAAAAAGGTGCACAGATCATGACCCAGACACCGGAGCAGATCGCACGGGGGCTGAGTGTCCCGCAGCGTCAGGCCATTTTTCCTGGACCAGGAAATCCCGAATATGCATGCGGCGCTGAGGCGGTCGGCGCGGGCAATTCGAGAGGGGAACGCAACATGAGCCCCGAACAACACGCCGACGCCATCCTACGCGCTGCCGGATCATCGCTGGCGAATTACACCATGCCGGGCACACGCGCTGCGATCTTGGCCGCTGTGCAGGCTGTGCTACTCGAAGGCGTGCGGATCGGGATTGAGGCGGCTGCGGAATCGGTCGCATTTGATTCCACCGGTATGCAAGGCTGGCAGGCGCGGGATTCGGCGCAGGATCGCGTTGATGCGCTCGACCCCGCCACCATCCTTGCGCGGCGGCAGGAAGGGGGTGGGGCATGATTTCGTCAACAGATATTGCGGGCGCGACAGCAAATGACGCACGCCGTTCGTCGGATGATGCACACACTCTAATCAAGTGGTTAATTGCGCGAATTGAGGCTTTGGAAGTGGCATCCGGCCTTGCGCCGTGCGCGTGTCCTGAATTGCCATCGCAACGGGAGCAGAGAATCTATCGCGAAATGCATATGCAGGAAATGGCGGAAATGCGTCAAAAGTACCAACTGATGTTTGC
>CAIYRG010000046.1 GCA_903928515.1 uncultured Alphaproteobacteria bacterium
AACAGCCCGTTGTAGATTGCCCATAGATCGGCGCTGTCGGTGCGGATCGTGGCGCGGGCCTTGAAGGCTTCCACCAAATTCGGATCGTAATCCGCGATGATGCCGTTGCCGGTATCGCGATAACGCGCTTTGGCGAATGCTTCCCACTGCGCTTCCGAGATACCCGTGATCACGCCTTCACTGTTGCGTTTTGTAGCCGTCACCACGTCATTCCAGCTCGCATAAGCGGGCTCGCTGCCGATATGCGCGGCGATGCGCGCCAGGCCCTCCGGTTCGATCTCGGGGCCGATGTCATTCAGAATGGCGCCTGTGATGCTGCCCGGCAGCGCCGTCGCCATCGCCATGGCGATGATGCCGCCGCGCGAAGTACCCAACACGATCACGCTCGTCGCGTTTTCCAGCTTCATCAGCTCGAACACGTCCAGCGTTTCCACCGGCACCAGATAATTGGAGGGCGTCGGGTCGTATTGCGATTTGCCCCGGCCGCGCATGTCCATGGTGAGGACACGGCGTGTCTTGGCGATGCGCTCGGCAATGAAATCGAAATCGCGCGAATTGCGCGTCACGCCGGGCAGGCACAGCACCGGGGTGAGGCGTGATGCGTTCGGGTAGTCGCGGTAGTAAAGCTTCAGCCCATCGCGCGAGGTGAGGTAGCGCTCGTCATAACCCATTCTCAGCGGCTCGCTTGGCGTTGGTCGGGTTTCTGCTTGGGCGTCGGCACGTTGGCTGGGCCCTCGCTTGCGCTCGAATTGGTGATGCTCGGCTTCATGGCCGGAGTGGGCGTAGACGGCACGGGCGCGGTATCCGCAGCCAGCACAGCGCTCTTGGGGGTAGGCACCGGCACGATTGCCGGCGGCGTGCTCGGCGTCAGCAACTGTGTCTGCGGTGCAGGCGCGGCAATCGCGGGGGCGGATGCCGCCGCTGCCGCCGCAGGCATTGTTTCTACCACCGTTGCGCCAGATGGCGTCGGCGGGCCATAGAGATCGGATATGATCATCAGCTTGCCGGTGCCGCCCGCCAGGCGCGCGCGATAGACTTCGGTGTTCTCCAGCACGCGCATCACGTAATTGCGCGTCTCGGTGAAGGGAATGGATTCCACCCAGTCGATGGCGTCCACGCCGGGATTGCGCGGATCGCCATAAGCGTCGATCCATTTGCGGACATTGCCTGAGCCGGCATTGTAGGCCGCAATCGCCAGGATGTAGGAGTTGTTCCAATCGGACAGCAGCCCGGCCAAATGCGCCTGACCGATCTTCATGTTGTATTGCGGATCGGCCACCAAATCCTTGGCGTTGAATTTCATGCCGATGGTGCCGGCGGTTTTCTTCGCACTCGCGGGCATCAATTGCATCAGGCCCATCGCGCCGACTTGGCTGATGGCGTTGGGATCGAATTCGCTTTCCTGGCGTGTCAGCCCCAGCACCAGCGATTTCTCCGGCGCATTTAGCGTCGGGATGCTTGGCACCGCCAACACGGGATTGAGATAATCCGCCATCGTCACATTGACGTAGCTGGCCTGCTTGGCGAGCCGCAGTGTCAGCGTCTGATCGCTGTTGGCGTTGGCCCAGTCGGCGAGCATACGAAATTGCCTTGGGTCTTTTAGATCGCGCGCCAGATCGAGCGCGAACACGCGCACCAAGGCGCGGTCGCCCAGATCGGTCAGTTGCCGGATGGCGCGCCAGCGCTCGTCGCCGTCCATCGCGGCGCGCACGCTGGAGGTGTCGGGCGTCGTGACGACCATGTGCAGCATAGGCTGCGATTCCACATGCGCCAGCGCGATCTGGCCGTAATAGACTTCCGGATGTTCCGCCGCCTTGCGATAGGCGGCCTGCGCCTCGGCGGCATTGCCCAGCGCATCCTGGGCGCGGCCGATCCAATATTGCGCGCGGGCCACGCTGATCGGATAGGTCACGTCGTGCGCCAGAATCTGGAAATGCGTGAGAGCGGCTTGTGCGTCATGCTGAAAGCGCAGCGCGATCCAGCCGCAGAGGAATTCCGCGTCCATCCAATCGCCGTTGCCGGCGGTCAGCCCATGTGTACAGGCGAGCGAATAGGCCATATTGGCCTGGCCTTGGCGCAGTGCGTCGCGCGCCATGATGTGGCGCTCGTTCCACCACTGCTCGGGGTTCGAAACCGTGTTGCCCGCCGGCGCCGACAGCATCGCGGCCCAGGCGTCTTGGTCGCTGCCTGTCACGCGCAACGAACGCGCCTGCGTGTATTGGATCACCGGATCGGCGCGCAGCGTGTCGGGCAATCCTGCGGCCACGCGTGAGGCCAATCCCGGATTGGTCTGCATCTGGATGGCGCTCTGCGCCAATTGCTGGCCGTTGTCGTCCAGGCGGGTGGCTTCGCGTTTGGCCGCTTCGCGGTCGCTCGACCACAACAGCCGCTCCAGCCGCGCTTTGTGATCGGCGAGCGTGAGGATGTCGCTGTGCGATGCCAGGATCAGCGCTTCGTCGGACAGCGTGAACGCGCCCGACACCCACGCCTTCTTGATCATCGCTGCGCCGGAGTCTTTTTGGCCGGTCGCGATCAGGGCTTCGCCCAAACGCACGGTGCCCAATCCGGTCTGCGGCTTTCGGTTGCCGAACCACGCGATCACCTGGCGCGGGTCCATGCCCGGCCGCATCGCCCGCTCCGCGATCGTTACCGTCTGATCGTGGCGCGGCCATTTGGGATGGGCGCGCAGGAATTGATCGATCTCTTCGAACGTCGCGCCGCTCGTATCGGACGACACGTAGCGCCAAGTGATGATGTCCTGGCCCAACCGGTCGCTGGCTTGCGCGGCATAGGCGCGCGCCGAAATCCAGTCGTTGTGATTGGCGGCGTTGTGCGCCTGCACCAGCGACACGCGGTCGGCATAGCTCAAGCCCGACACGCTGGGCTGATCGGGCGAGGGCAGCGGCACGTTGTCGGTCGAGCCGTCGGGGATGGGCGCCATCGCGATGACGCCGGGCTGATTGATCGCGGCGGGCAAACCCGTTGCCGGCGCGTTTTGGGCGCCCGCCGGGGCATAGGCGAACACGGGCAGGGACGCGATCCCCACCAGCAAAGTCCGCCGTAAGCTCCGAATGCTCATGCTGTTCCTATTTCGACGATTTGCCCGTCTGCCGCCGTCGGGCCATTGCCCGGCGAAATACTGGTGCAAAAGGATAGCTGGGTCGGAGTTTGACCGCCAATAAACTTTGCGCGTATCTGGCTGGGTATTAAGGTCTTTTGGAAATTGGCGGGGCAAACCCGCACCAATACGAGACGGAACATGTCTGCCAAATACGCCGGAATCCAGGATCGCATCAAAGGGTCGATCACAGCCCTCATCACGCCGTTCCAGAATGGCGCGGTGGACGAAAAGGGCTTTCGCCGATTCGTCGAATGGCAGATCGCGCAAGGTTCCCACGGTCTGGTGCCCTGCGGCACCACCGGCGAGTCGCCGACGCTGTCGCATCGCGAGCATGAACGCGTCGTGGAACTCTGCGTCGAAGTCGCTAACGGCCGCGTGCCGGTCATTGCGGGCACCGGCTCGAACGCGACAGACGAAGCCATCTCGCTGACGCGCCACGCCAAGGA
>CAIYRG010000047.1 GCA_903928515.1 uncultured Alphaproteobacteria bacterium
CCGCAAGATGGTGGAAACGGTCACACATCCCGCCGTGGGCGAATTGCAGATGACGGGCATCCCGATCAAATTCTCGGGCACGCCGTCTTCGGTGCGCCGCGCCCCGCCAACCTTGGGCGAGCACAGCGACGAAATCCTGCGCGACGAACTCGGACTTGATGACTCGGCCATCGCCAAATTGCGCGCTGAGAAAGTGATCTGATGCGTATCGCGCGGCTGGATGTCTTCGCTTGCTGCTTGCCGATGAAGAAGCCGGTGAAGATGGCGGCGGAATTGGTCACACGCGCCGACAACATCTTCGTACGGCTGGAATCCTCCGATGGCGTGATCGGCTGGGGCGAAGCAGGTTCTGCCCCCGCGATGACCGGCGAGACGGTGGAAAGCATGGGAGCGGCTGTGCGCTTCCTCGCGCCGTCGCTCAGGGGGCGCGATCTTAGCGATGTCGAGGGCATCATCGCGCAGATGGACCGCGCGATGTATGGCAACAAAGCCGCCAAGGCCGCTATCGAGATCGCGCTCCACGATTGCTTGGGAAAAACGCTGGGAAAGCCCGTGCATGCGCTGCTCGGCGAGAAGCGCAATCCGCGCCTCGCCACCATGGCGACTGTCGGCACCGGCAATGCGGATAAGGATGTTGCGGAAGCGAGCGCGCTTCGTGAAGCGGGCTATACGCAATTTAAGATCAAGGTGGGCATCGACGCACCGGAGCGTGATGCGGCGCGCGCGCGCCGGATCTGCGAGGCCATCGGAGAGGACTGTACTATCTCCGCAGACGCCAATCAGGGTTATTCCACCGAAGGGGCTATTGCCTTCGCGCGCGCCATGGCCGGTACGCGGCTCGATTTCTTCGAGGCGCCGGTACGGGCCGACGATCTGAGCGCCATGGCGGCTGTCGCGAACGCTTCACGCATTGCGATAGGTGCGGATGAAGGCGTGCATGGCATGGGCGATATCGAAGCCCACGCCGCGCGCAAAGCTGCGAAAGGCATGGCGCTGAAATCTATCAAGCTTGGCGGATTGCGTGGGCTCGTGAAAGCAGGTGCGCTGTGTGAGCGGCTGGGCTTAGAGATCAACGTGTCGTGCAAGACCGGCGAATCCAGCGTGGCTTCGGCGGCAGCCGCGCATGCCGCCGCCGTTCTGCCCCATGTCCGCTGGGGTTTGAGCGTGACGCAAGGCGGGTTGGCCGCCGATGTCACCGAACATCCGCTGACCGTAGAGCGAGGGTATCTTACCGTGTCCGATGCACCGGGCCTCGGCATTGCGGTGGATGAGACGCTCATCCGCAAATATGCAATATAGGCATGCACATGGATCATCCGCTCTCCCTCGTTGATATCGTCAGCATCATCGCCAATGTCGCGCTGACATTGTCCTTCGTCATCGCGCTGGTCTTCGGCATCGAGCAGGTGCGGATGGCGGCACGGGATCGGCGCGAACGGCTGACGCTGGACACGCTGCGCGGCTTCCAGACGCGCGAATTTGCCGAGCTGATGAACGGCGTGACCACGCACACCCTGCCCGCCACGATGGAAGTCTTGCGCGCCCAGCCGGACGATGTGCAGATTCTGTTCGTTCAACTCGCCCAGCAAATGGAATCGCTGGGTATTCTCGTTGCCGACGGGCTCATCAATGTCGATCTGGTCGACAAGACGCTCGGTTCGTTCGTCGTGACGGCATGGGAAAAATACCAGCCCGTGTTCACGGACATGCGCGTGAAGACGCAAGATCCGTATTTGGGCGAATATTTCCAATGGCTGGCGGAGTTGATCGCCAAGCGAATGAAGGACGATCCGCGTCCGCCGTATTATTTGGCGACCACCTAAATTGGGCGGCGTCTAAACGCCTAGGCGCGTTCCGGTTGTCAGGCTCACGGCTTGGGCGAATTCCCAGCCGGCGACCTTACCGGCATCGGCCTGCACGCGCGTGATGTGGAAGCGGCCATCGGCGCACACCACCACGAAGCCTTCGGATTCCACGATCACCACTTCGCCGAGCTTGCCGGCGATGCCCTTCGGATCTTTCGCGGGCAACGGCTTCGCTTCGAGGATCTTCACGGCCTGGCCGTTCAGCGTGGTCCACGCGCCCGGCGCAGGGTTACAGCCGCGGATCAGGCGGTCGATCTGCTCCCAGGGCTTGCCCCAATCGATCTTCGCGTTGTCGGCTTTGCACATGCCTTCGTAGGTGGCTTTGCTTTCGTCCTGCTTGATGCGCGGCGCCTTGCCGGCTTTCACCAGATCGACGGATTCCAGCATCGCTTCCACGCCCATCGGGAACAGGCGGTTGAAATAGACCGAGCCGAGCGTATCGGAATTGGAAATCGGCGTCGTCTTTTGAAGCAGCACATCGCCGGTATCCAGGCCGTTATCCGGCCAGAAAATAGAGAGGCCGGTTTCCTTCTCGCCTTTGATGATCGGCCAGTTGATGGCCGACGCGCCGCGATAGGCGGGAAGAAGTGACGGGTGATACTGGATCGAACCGTGCGTCGGGATGTTGAGGAATTCTTCCGGCACGAACAGCGTGACGAACGCCATCACCTGCAAATCGGGCTTCAGCGCTTTGAACTCTTCCCACACTTCCGGCTTCTTGTAGGAAGACGGCTGATACACGGGCAGCCCCGCAGCAACGGCCGCTTCCTTCAGCGGATCGGCTTTCTGGCCTTCCTTTTCGGGGGCGACATACACCGCGACCACATCGTCGCCGCGCTTCAACAACGCTTCCAGAACTGCTTTGCCGAAAGCCTGTTGGCCGTGAACGACGATGCGCATGTATGCCCCTCCGCCGCTATCGCGGCACCTCCCCCGTAACCACGGGGGAGGAAAGTTAATGCCTATCGATTGCTCTTACGCCGCTTCCGGACGCGACTTCTCGATCACGCTCACCGCGCCGGACGTTTTGATGCTGTCCAATTCCTTCGCGGAGTAACCGAGAACCTTCGTGAGAATCTCGTCGGTGTGCTCGCCCAACAGCGGCGAACGCTCCACTTCCGAGATGCTGTCCGAGAGTTTGATCGGATTGCCGACGGTAAGGTATTTGCCGCGCGTCGGATGATCGACCTCCACCACGGTACCGGTCTCGCGCAGAGACGGCTCCACAGCCAATTCCTTCATCGAAAGGATCGGGCCGCACGGGATGTCGAACTTGTTCAAGATGTCCATGGCTTCGAACTTCGTCTTGGTCATGGTCCATTCTTCGATCGTGCTGAAGATGTGCTTCAGCTTCGGCAGACGCGCCGGAGGTGTCGCGTATTCCGGATCGGTCTTCCATTCCGGCTTGCCGATAACGTCGCAGATTTCCTTCCAGATCGGCGCCTGGGTGATGAAGTAGATATAGGCGTTGGAGTCTTCCTCCCAGCCTTTGCACTTCAAGATCCAGCCCGGCTGACCGCCGCCCGAATCGTTGCCCGCGCGCGGCGTCGTGTCGCCGAACGGAATACCCTGACCATATTGGCTGAATTCGGTGAGCGGGCCATGCGCCAAGCGCTGCTGATCGCGCAATTTCACGCGGCAGAGATTGAGCACCGCGTCCTGCATGGCGGCCGTAACGCGCTGGCCGCGGCCGGTGCGATTGCGCTGATAAAGCGCTGTCACAATGCCGAGACACAGATGCAAGCCCGTGCCGGAATCGCCGATCTGCGCGCCGGTAACAAGCGGCGGACCATCGAGGAAGCCTGTGGTCGAGGCCGCACCGCCGGTGCATTGCGCGACGTTCTCATACACTTTGCAGTCTTCGTACGGTCCCGGGCCGAAGCCTTTCACCGATGCATAGATCATGCGCGGGTTCAGTTCCTGAATGCGTTCCCAGGTGAAGCCCATGCGATCGAGCGCGCCCGGCGCGAAGTTCTCGACCAGCACGTCGCATTCGCGCACGAGACGCTCGAGGATTTCTTTGCCTTGCGCATTCTTGGAATCGATCGTGATCGAACGCTTGTTGTGGTTCAGCATCGTGAAATACAGGCTGTCCGCACCCGGCACGTCGCGCAATTGGCCGCGCGTGGCGTCGCCAGCACCGGGACGCTCCACCTTGATCACGTCCGCGCCAAACCAGGCGAGAAGCTGCGTGCAGGTCGGGCCCGATTGCACGTGCGTGAAATCGAGGATGCGCACGCCGTCGAGCGCCTTACCGTCGAGGCCGAAAGGCTTCTTGCTGATCGTCGGCCGCAATGTCCCGGTGACTTTGCCTTTGCCTTTCGGCAAAGCCGCGCGCGCGGTCTTCTTCGAGGATTTTTTGGCGGCAGATCTTTTAACGACAGACTTTTTTGCGACTGGCTTTTTAGCGACTGGCTTCTTAGCGGCCGATTTCTTGGCGGCTGCCTTCGCGGGTTTGCGCTTCGCGACGAGTTTCGCGTTTTTCTTCGCGGGTTTTACGGCCTTCTTCGCCGCCTTCGCCGTCTTCACAATCTTGCGCTTCGCCATGGGGCAATCCTCTTCAAAAGCAAAAGCCGGCCGCGGTTCGCGGCCGGCTGAATGTTCGTGTGCTTATTTGTACATCGTCTGATTCTTGGTGCCCGGCGCGTATTCGTTCGGGTCGACCCAGATATTCACCACCGCCGAGCGGCCCGTCTTGGCAATCGCCTCACGAGCACGGAGCAGTGCCGGCTGAATGTCCTTCGCCTCACGCACCTCTTCGCCGTGGTTGCCGAGCATGTGCGCGAATTTCGAGAATTCGACATCGCCCAGCTTGTTGCCCACGCCGCCGCGCTGCGCGCCGTATTTGGCGATCTGGCCGTAACGGATCTGGTTCATCGCGGAATTGTTGCCGACCACAGCGAGATAAGGCGCGTTGAAACGATCGGCGGTTTCCATGTCGAACACGGTCATGCCGAAAGCGCCGTCGCCGTAATAGCAAAGCACTTCCTTATTGGGATGCGCGAGCTTCGAGGCCACCGCAAAACCGGTGCCGACGCCGAGGCTGCCCAACGCGCCGGGGTCCATCCAATGCCCCGGAGAACGCGGGCGCACGGCTTGCGCCGAGATCGTCACCACATCGCCGCCGTCGCCGATATAGATCGTGTCGTCGGTGAGAAATTCGTTCAGTTCATAGGCAACGCGATAGGGATGGATCGGCGACTGATCCGACTTCAGCGTCGGCAGCAACTTGGCGTAGGCGGCGTCTTCTGCCGCCATCAATTCCTTCATCCAGTCCTGGCGCTTCTGGCGCTTGTCGTTCTTGAGGCGCGAATTCGCGGCGGCCAAAACGGCCGCGCATACCGCGCCCGGATCGCCGGCGATGCCCAGCGTCACGTCGCGGTTCTTGCCCACGGTGCGATAATCCTGATCGATCTGCACCAGTGTCGGCACGCTGATGCGCTTGCCGTAACCCATGCGGAAATCGAACGGGGTGCCGATGATCACCACCACGTCGGCCTTGGAGAAGGCCAGCGTGCGCGTACGGTCGAAATGATGCGGATCGTTCGGCGGCAGAAGGCCGCGTGCCGCACCGTTGAAATAGCCCGGAACATCGAGGCCGCGCAGAAGCGCCACAGCTTCATCGCCGCCGCGTGCGGCCCAAACCTGCTGACCGAACAGAATCGCGGGACGCTCTGCGTTCACCAGAATGTCGGCGAGCTTCTCAATGTCGCGCGGATCGCCGATGTTCTTCACAGAAGCGCGGTAATGACCGGGCTTCGGCAGAACAGCCTTGGAGATATCGACTTCGCGGTCGAGAACGTCGCGCGGGATTTCGAGATAGGACGGGCCATAGGCGCCGGCGAAACATTCGCGCGCGGCCATCGACACCATGTCGGCGATGCGTTCGGTCGACATCACGGTGGAGGAAAATTTCGTGATCGGCCGCATGATGTCGACATGCGGAAGATCCTGCAGGCCGCCCATCTTCCACTGGTTCAGCGCGCTCTGGCCGCCAATGTGCAGCACCGGGCTTTCCGATCGGAAGGCGGTGGCGATGCCGGTGACGGCGTTGGTGCAGCCGGGGCCGGCCGTGGTGACGACGACGCCCAACTTGCCGGTCTGGCGGGCATAGCCATCGGCGGCGTGTGCTGCCGTCTGCTCATGGCGGAAGTCGACAATGCGGATGCCTTCATCGATGCAACCGTCATAGATGTCGATGATATGGCCGCCGCACAGCGTGAAGATCGTGTCCACGCCTTCGGCCTTCAGCGCCTTGGCGACGAGGTGACCGCCCGAGATGATATTCGGGTCGGCGCTTTTCTGCGCCAACGTGTCTTCTGCCGTGCTTTTAGGTTTCTTCGCCTCGGTGGCTGCCTCTGCCATGGGTCGTCTCCGCTGTCTTTTTTTCGGTTTGTTGTCGTCAGAAACTGAGGCCGAAATCAATCAAGATAATCGGCGTGATGCGACACATGCTCCGCCAAGCCCAGGGCGTGGTCGCGTACCAGACGCGCGGCGCGCTCGGTATCGCGCGCCTCGAGGGCTTCGATGATCGTCATGTGATCGTGAATGGACTGCATGGCGCGATCTTCTTCCGCGATCGTCTTGCGGCGGATCATGCGCATGTGGGTGAAGAGGTTTTCGGCCAGCTGCACCAACGTGGAATTGCCGCTCAGGCGGATGATGGTCTGATGGAATTCGATGTTCACTTCCGAATATTCGTCGAGATGCGCCACCACGGCGCCGCCCGTTTCAAACGTCGTGAACATATGGCGCAGCATGGCGATGGATTCGTCGCTGGCATATTGGGTGATGAGGCGGGCGGCCATGCTTTCCAGCGCCGCCCAGGCCACGATCATTTCGACCACTTCGCGCTTCGTCTTGCGCGCGACATAGATGCCGCGGCGCGGGACCGAGCGCACGAAGCCTTCGCGTTCGAGCTGCACCATCGCTTCGCGAACCGGCGTACGCGAGATGCCGAGATCCTGCGCCAGCTGACGCTCGTCCAGGCGCACTTCACCGGAGCGTTTGTAGACATCGAGCGAGACGATGACTTCCTTCAACGCGACATAGGCGCGATCGGCAAACGTGCCCGAATCTTCGAGACGCGAGAGCGCGACTCGGGGGGACAATTCAACGCTTCCGCTGCGCGGAGGATTGGACGCCATACCGGGGAACCTGTGGTTTCGGGCTTAATATACAATATGCAAAAGGCTTACAACACAGCCACTTAAACGGACCGATTGCGGTTGTTAAAGCATAACATCGACGCTGCGCGAACCCTATTCACGCAAGCGCCCGCTTTCTCTCAAAAAACGTTGCACTGCCACATCTTACGCAGTTGCGAGATGCCGTTCATCTGACGGCCCGCATCCCGCAATTGCACCCGGCCCATCGTGCCGAATCTAATTGTGTCCTGGAATCAATTCGAAGTGTTCCACGGAGCCGTCGCGGGCCACGCCGGTCCAGGTGTCGCCGGGCTTATGGTTCAGCTCGTGCATGTTGAGCTGGGGAAAAGCGCAGGAATTCTTCTTAGGGTCGGTTTCGCCCTTGGGCTGGCGGCACAGATTCTCGCCGCGAACGTCCCAGGTGCCTTCCTCCATATTGAAGATGGGGCGCGGGCCGGAATTGGGCAGTACCACGCGGGCCAGCGAGGAATAGGTGTGGTCCTTGTTGAACCAGATGCGGCAATCCCAGAACGAGCCGGAACAATGCAGCGTGTTGCCGTAATAGCCGGCCGCCACATCATCGTCCGACGCTCGGGCGCCGGCGTTGGCCAGCAGGCCGAACGCCAAGACCGCCGGTGCGGCCAGCAGCAATGCCGTTTTCACGAATAGTTTCATGGTGATATCCCCTTGATCCGCCTGGGCGTGGGCTAGCGATGCCCGGCGACGATCTCGTAATTTTGTTGCAGCTGGGGGTCACGCGGGCTGGGGCCGCTCCACTTGTCGCCGAGCTTGTGGCCGAGTTCCGCCACAATGCGGCAGACGCCGTTTTCCCGACCGGCCGTGTCCTTGCGGCACATCTTTCCGTCTTCGGTGCGGAACGTGCCCTCGAAGCCGACCAGGTTCCAATTGCCCTTGTCGTCTTTGATCATTTGGCCGGACTGCCAGGTGCCGTCGGGATTGTACCAGACGTGGCATTCCATACTGTCCGTCTTGCAGATCAGCGTGTTGCCGTAGAGACCGGCCAGCGGATCGTCCGCCGCCCATGCCATCGCTGCGAACGCCGCAACGCTCCCCAACAGGGTGACCGTCCCCAACCGCGGGCCGTGTTTTGTGATTTTGTCCGGCGCCAGCGTTCTTTCCTTGAGATTGTCCATTTTCGGCAGCGCGTGCAAGCTGGGCGCAATCCAAAACCGTCAGGCAAAACAGAACATACGGGGGGAACATGGAGCCGAAGATCGTCACGATACCAATGCGTGACGGCGTGGAGATCGGCGTCGCCATCTACGCGCCCAAGGACAATGCGCAGTCCAAAGACAAGACACTGGGGAACGGGAAATATCCGGCTCTGCTCGCCGCCTCACCCTATCGCTTCGACAACAACACGCTGCCTGCCTCGCCGCAGTTCTTGTGGCGTGAGACCGGGCCTATCGAATTCTACCAGGCGCAAGGCTACGCCTATGTGCATGTCGACGTGCGCGGCTCGGGGCGCTCGGGCGGCGAATACGAATTCTTCGGCAAGAACGAAGTGCAGGATTTGTACGACGTGGTCGAGTGGATCGCGAAGCAGCCGTGGAGCAACGGCAAAATCGGCACTATCGGCCAATCCTATTTCTGCATGATCCAATGGTTCCTGGGCGCGTTGAACCCGCCGCATCTGGCCTGTATCGGCGCACATGACGGGTTGAACGATCTCTACCGCGCGATTTGTTATCAGGGCGGCATTCCCGGTTATTTCTTCCCCGGCCACTGGTGGTATCAAAACCGCCTGATCAATCGCTACCCGGCGACGGGCCCTGCGCGCGAGCAGACGCCCGATCTGGAAGCGATGATTGCCGCACATCCCACCTATGACGATTTCTGGCGCGAGCGCGCGGCGTTCGAGATGGGCGAGCGCGTGATCGCGCCGATCTATTCGTCGGGCGTGTGGGGCAAGATCACGCTGCACACACGCGGCAATATCGACGGCTACAGGCGTGCACGCGGACCGAAGAAACTGCGCATGTCGGGCGCGAACAATGCCTGGGAAGCGGCCGCCGAATTCGCCGACGTGGAATTTCACGAACGCGTGTGGCTGCCGTTCTACGATCACTATTTGAAGGGTAAGAGCAGCAGCTACGAGACGCGACCGAATGTCGAATATGAAGTGCGCGGCTCGAAGCTGACGCGATCTTCCGATGCCTGGCCGCCGAAGAACACGCAATACCGCGCCTGGTATTTGAACGGTGAAACCTCGGGCAGCGTCACCTCGCTGAACGATGGCGGGCTTTCCGCAACGCCCACGCCGACGAACCACACCACGAGTTATCGTTACCCCGATCCGCATTGGGTGGCGGGCGTCGTCGGCTTCGCGCCGGGCGGACCTGCCGCCGGATACGACCCGGTGCGCCGCGTGCTGACCTTCACGAGTGCGCCGTTGGAGGCGGATATGGAGATCGCCGGGCCGATCAAGCTGGTGCTGTTCGCGTCATCTACCGCGACCGACACCGATTTCTACGTGAAGATCTCCGCGCAGATGCCACAGGACTCGGAGGCCCGTGCCAAGGGCGTCAACCCGCCCGCCGATCTGGTGAGCCGCGGTTGGCTGCGCGCATCGCATCGCAAGCT
Organism: uncultured Alphaproteobacteria bacterium; assembly: GCA_903928515.1. Classification (GTDB taxonomy): domain Bacteria; phylum Pseudomonadota; class Alphaproteobacteria; order Micropepsales; family Micropepsaceae; genus CAIYRG01. The sequence goes on from CAIYRG010000047.1 coordinate 9,617, forward strand.
CGATGACATGCGCTCCAGCGAAATGGAGCCGCATCACACGCACACCAATCCCGAACCCATCGTGCCGGGTCGCGTCTATCGCTACGACATCAGCGTCGAGCCGATGGCGTATCTGTTCAAGAAAGGTCAGCGCATCCGGTTGGAGATCGTGAACGGGGATTCGCCGATCACCGAAGGCGCCTATTGGGCGCATTACTACCGGCCCAATCAGATCGGCGAAGACACGATCCACCACTCGGCGGAATATCCGTCGGCGCTGATTTTACCGGTGACGGCGAGTTAAACGCGGCTCTCACCATGGCCGGGCTTGCCCCGGCCATCCAGCAGGCGCGCGATAGCGCGCCAATAAATCTTCTTTCGCTCGCCGACGCTCGGGCACTGGGTGGCCGCCTCAAGCCCGGCCATGGTGGGCAGTGCGGTTTTACAAACTCTCGAACATCGCGCGGATCATCTTCTGCGCGCGTTCGCCGTTGGGCAGGCCCATCGCCATCGCGTTCATCCCATAACCAAACGCGATGTTCGCAGCGGGATCGGCCATGCCGATGCAACCACCCGCACCATGATGACCGAAGGCTTTTGGGTTAGGCCCCATCGGCACGTTGGGCGGCGAGTTCAAGATGAACCCAAAGGCCTGGTGGTAATGCAGCGGCATCAGCTCTTGCGGCGTGAAATGCTGCTCTTGCGTCATGCGCGCGATGGTTTCCGGCTTGAGATAGCGCTTGCCTTGAAATTCGCCGCCATTCGCCAGCATGCCGAAGAAGCGCGCAAGCCCACGCGCATTGCCATGCGCACCGGCTGAGGGAATTTCGGCGCTACGGAATTTGGCAGAGTTGAAATCCTCACCCGCATCCAATTGCGCCCAGGCGATGCCTTCTTTCGTGTCCGGTTTCGAAGTGACGAACTCCACGAAATCGGGATGAACAATATAATCGGCGCAGCGATCCGCGATGTTCGGCGGCACGCCGATCCAATATTCCAGGCTCATCGGCTCGCTGAACTCCTTGCGGAAGAACGCGCCGATGCTCATGCCGGTGATGCGCCGCACGATCTCGCCGACGATGAAACCTTGATTGAACACGTGATAGGCGCATTTTTCGCCCGGCGGAAAGATCGGGGCTTGCCGTGCAATCGCCGCACACATCGCATCCCAATCGTAGATCGTGCCGGGCGGCGGCGAGGGATCGAGCACCGGAATGCCGGCGCGATGATCCATCACCCAGCGAATCGGAATGTCCTTCTTCCCGGCTTGCGCGAACTCCGGCCAATATTTCGCCACCGGATCGTTCTCGTTTGCGAATCCGCGTTCGACCAGCAGGAAGAAGCACGTCGCCGTGATCGCCTTGGCGACCGACATCAGATTGGTGATCGTGTGCTTTTCCCACGGTTTCGATTTGTGGCGATCCTTGAAGCCGCCCCAAAGATCGACAACCGTTTCGCCCTTGTAGACGATGGAGACACACGCGCCTGTCTCGGTGCCTTCCGAGAAATTCTCGATGAATTTTTCAACGACGCGTGCAAAGCGCGGATCGGCTGCGCCATCAATGGGATAAAGCTTGCCGTCAAACGTGGCGTTGGTTCTCACGGTTTGCAGATTGGGCATCGTCGCGTCCCCATAATTTTGCGCCCATGCTATCGTCTTTCATCGACAGTAGGGAAGCACACGATGGCCACTCAAACTATGAACCGCCAATTCCGCTTGAAGCGCCGCCCGGCCGGCAAAATCCGAGCTGAAGATTTCGATTTCGTGGAAAGCCCGGTGCCCGCCATCGGCCCCGGTGAGGTTCTGTTTAGCGTCCTCTATCTCTCGATGGAGCCGATCTATCGCCTGTGGCTCACCGATACCGATCACGATCTGCCGCCGGTTGCCATTGGCGATGTGGTGCGCGGTGTCGGGCTGGCGCGCGTGGTGGCGTCGAACAACGACAACTGGAAAGTGGGAGACCTGGGCAGCGGCATGTTCGGCTGGCAAGATTACGCCGTACCGCCGCCGCCCGCTCTTGCACGTGTTGCGCGCTTCCCCGCGAATTTACCCGTGCCGTTACGCAGCCTCATGGGCGTGTGCGGTTCGACCGGCTTCTGCGCCTATTTCGGATTGCTCGATATCGGCAAGCCGAAAGAGAACGAGACCGTTCTCGTGTCGGCGGCCGCGGGTGCTGTGGGTTCGGTCGCCGGACAGATTGCGAAAATCAAAGGCGCGCGCGTGGTGGGAATCGCGGGCGGGCCCGAGAAATGCCGCGTGCTGCGCGAAGAGTTCGGCTTCGATGCGGCCATCGATTACAAGCGCACCGATTGGCGCGAACAACTGGCAGCAGCAACGCCCAACGGCATCGACGTAAATTTCGAAAATGTCGGCGGCGAGATCATGAACGCGGTGCTGGAGCGCATGAACAAAGGCGGTCGCGTGGTGCTGTGCGGCTTGATCTCGTCTTACAACGACGGCGCACGCGAGAGCGGGCATTTGCAGGCGCTTGGCAATCTCCTGCCCGTGTTCACGCGACGCCTCACTATGCAGGGCTTCGTGTTCACCGATTACGCACCACGCTTTGGCGAAGCCGCCAAGCAACTCGCAACGTGGGTATCGGAAGGCAAGATCAAAGACCGCGACACGGTTGTTGTCGGCTTGGAGAACGCTGTCGATGCGCTCAACCAGCAATTCGACGGCGGCAATATCGGCAAGCTGGTTGTGGAAATCAGCGCGCCGTAGGCAAGCCGCACACCCTTACAGCCGTGACACATTTTGGCATAACTGAAGATATAAATTCGTATCCTCGCGTCCAGCTATCGGGGGAAGTCCGGATGCAGAAATCCACGCGTGTCGTATCCGCAGCCTTGAGTCTTTGGCTGGCTGTGCTGCTTTCGCCGAATGCTGCGAACGCCGGAAGCTATGAAGAGTTCAACGCGGGACTCGCGGCTTTCAACCATGGCCAAGTGGATATTGCGCTCACCCATTTCAGCGCGTCGCTGGAGCCCGGCGATTTGCCGGCCTACATGGTGCCGATCGCCTATTACGACCGCGCAATCCTCTATGCCAGCAAGAAGGACGCTGCGGGCGCGCTCGCCGATTTCCAAGGGGCGATCAAAGCCAAACCCGATTTCGCGGACGCCTATATCGACGCGGCACAAATCCTTTATGCGGAGAAAAAATACGACGACGCACTCAGCACGCTGACCCAGGCAAAGGCGCAAAACCCAAACGTGCCGCGTGTTTATGAATTGAGCCTCAACTACGAATTGGCGCAGGGAAAACCGGACGAAGCCATTGCCGATCGCAAGGCGCTGACCGCGGTGTTTCCCACCGTAAGCTCTTACCGGTCGCAATTGGGCAAGCTCGAATGGCAATTGGGCCGTTACCAGGATGCGAAAGCCGATCTGGAGGCAACCCGCCAGATGAATGCCGGCGACACCTACGCCGTCGTTTGGATTTGGCTCACGATCTTCAAGCTCGGCGCCGAGCCTTCGGATGCTGACAAACTGACACTGGCCAATCCTCCCAAAGCCTGGCCCGGCCCCGTGTTGCAACTCTTTGGCGGCGCAACGACGCCGGACGACGTGCTGACGGCAGCCGCAACCGGCAATGCCACCACGGCACCGGGGCGGCAATGCGAAGCGAATTTCTATGTCGCCGAATGGTACTTGCGCCAGCACGACACCGCCAAAGCCCAAGACCTCCTGCAAAAAGAGCAGGCGGTGTGTCCCGCCAGTTACGTGGAAGTGGATGTCACGAAAACCGAGCTGAAAGCCCTGCAATGAGCTTTGTCAGAGCCAAAATATGCGCCGGAATCATTCTCGCGGCGTTGTGTGCCGGCATCCATGCGGCCGGTGCCGCCGCCTGCAATCTTCAGCAATTCATTTCCTATGATATGGAAATCGACAGAACCGGCGAAGTGATCGTGCCAGTCCGAAAGGATCTGCGTTTCATGATCGACACCGGCAGCCCCATCAGCGTGCTAACCGCGCAAACGGCAAATCGGATGGGATTGCAACGCAGTCCGTTTCCGCGCGGCGTGCTCACCTATTATGGCAACAGAAACGTGGTCGAAACCGCGAAGGTAAGTTGGTCGGGCCATGGCGTCCCCATCGAGATGGCTGTTTTCCCCGGCGATCTGAACGGATTGGATGGGGCGTTGGGCATGGATGTGATGTCGAATTTCGACATCGAATTTGATTTTTTTAAAGGCAAGGTCAATTTCTTCGGACCCAACACCTGCGACAGGGGCGACGCCGTCTATTGGACGCGGGATTTTGTTCGCCTGCCTATCCATGCCGACAGAAGCCAGCACATCGTTTTTCCCGCCGAGATCGACGGCAAGAAAATCCAGGTCATGCTCGATACCGGCGCGACGGAAACGGTGTGGAGTTTGGAAACGGCGCGCGCGTTGCTGGGCGATTCCGAGGCCAACAAAATCCAACCCAGCGCCTACGTGAATGCGAAGGACGATTACAACTATCCCTTCCAAACGCTGTCATTTGACGGTGTGACGATCTCGCACCCCGACATCCAGCTGGTTCCCAATGCGAAAAGCGGCCTGAAGAGTGCAACCGCCGATCAGATGATTATCGGCCGCAGCATCTTGCGCCAGCTGCATTTGTATATCGCCTGGAAAGATCAATCGCTTTATCTGTCGTCAGCCACGGCGCATTGACAGTCTCACGGCCGTTCGCCAGGCGCGTTCAGGATGGGTGTGTGTTGAGCACCGCATACGCCGTGAGATCGATGATCTCCAGCGTGTTGCCATCGGGATCTTCGAAATACACGCGCGGGCCGTCGATCACACCTTCGCGGCGATCTTCTTCATAGAGAATCTTTACACCCGACTCCGCCAATTCCGTTTTCGCGGATTCGTAATCGTCGTGATCGACGAGAAACGAATGGTGCACATTGCGCACATGCGCGGTGGAGATCGGCCCTTCCACTTTCACCAGCACGATGGAATCGCCGTTCGAATCCAGAAACACCAATGGCCCGACATCGGCGATCTCTTTCAAACCAAGCCGCTCTTTGTAAAACGCCTTCGCGCGCTGCGTGTCCGTCACCGGAATGGAGAAATGCACCACGCCTTTGGTTTTGATCATGTGTTGCTCCCGCTCTTTCCTGTTCTAGCGCGAAGTGCGGAACCGCGCCCGCTTGACTCAGGTTCCCCTTTGGGATTGGATTAGAACATAACAGGAACAAACAACCTCTGAGGGCTGCCCGTGTCCCCCATGGCCGCAGTAACGCACCATCTCCTTTCCGCGGAAAATCCCCGAATTTCCGCGGTTTCCAAGCCCATCATACCTTTGGCGACGCTCAAGGCCACCGCCCGGCCAGCGCCCCCGGCAGGCGAACGCTTGAGGCTCGGCGTGGGCTCGCTCGATGCCGCCCTTTCGGGCGGGCTGGAACGGGGCGCATGCCACGAATGCGCGCCTGCTTCCGCCCTGCATCTGGGCGCGGCCACGGCCTTCGTTTCGGGCCTCGCGAAATTGGCCGTCACGCCGGGAAAACGCATCGTCTGGATACAGCAAGACCTCGCGCGGCTCGAAGGCGGTATGCCCTATGCGCCGGGTTGCGATGCCTTCGGTCTCTCCTCCTCCACGCTGCTGCTTGTGCGCGCCGCACGCGAGAAGGAAGCGCTGTGGGCGATGGAAGAATGTTTGCGGTCGCCCTCCGTCGCCGCCGTGATCGGCGAATTCGCCTCCCAATCCGAGATCGATCTCACCGCCTCGCGCCGCCTTTCGCTGGCAGCACAACAGGGCGGCGGCGTTGGCCTCTTGCTGCGCCACAAGCCCGATCCCAATCCACAAGCCGCCGCCACGCGCTGGCACATCACATCGGCCTCCGCGGATGCGGCCTCCGTTGGCGATGCGTTCGGCGGCCTCGGCCCCATCGCGGTTTCCCTCAACCTCACCAAAAACCGGCGCGGACCGACCGGCCGGTGGAACCTCGTCTGGAATCACCATGAAGGACACTTCGCTGAAGCGCCGCTATCTGTCGCTGTGGCTCCCGCGTTTGCCGACCGACCGTCTCGCCAAGCTGCAACGCCAGATGGAACAGCGTCCAACGTCACCGACTTCCAGCGCGTTGCCGAAGCCGCCGAGCGTTTCCGGCGGTTTGGATAACGCTTTCGTTTGCGTCGAAGCGGTAAGAGGCGCGCAACGCCTGTCCGCCGTGAATGCCGCCGCCGCGCGGCTGCGCCTGAAGCCGGGCATGACGCTTTCGGATGCGCGCGCCATGTATCCCACGCTGACCGTGATGCCGGCCGATACCAGCGCCGATCTCTGGCAATTGGAGACCATCGCCGAAGCCTGCGAGCGCTACACGCCTCTCGTGGCATTGGACGCGTCCACGAATCTCACGCCTAACGGGTTATTCCTCGACATCACCGGCTGCGCGCATCTTTTCGGCGGCGAGGACGCACTTCTCACCGACATCATCCAACGCTTGAAGCGCTACGGCTTCACCGCGCGCGGCGCCATCGCCTCCACACCCGGTTGCGCCTGGGCCATGGCGCGCTTCGGCCAAGCCCCTATCGTGGCCGCGAAAGACACTGCCAACGCGCTTTTGCCATTGCCGCTCGCCTCCTTGCGTCTGTCGCGCGAAAGCGTGAACGCCCTGGCGGAAGCGGGCCTGCATTATGTGGCCGACCTTATCGCCCGGCCGCGCGCGCCCATTGCCGCGCGGTTCGGCGAACATGTTCTGGCGCGGCTCGATCAGGCCACGGGGCGCGATGAGGAAAGCATCAATCCCCGCACGCCGATCGCACCTTGCGTGATGGAGCAGGATTTCATCGAAGCGATAACCCGCGAAGACGATGTGCTGACGGTTATCGCAGCGCTCGCCGTGCGCATGGGCGTATTGCTGGAACAGCGCGGCGAGGGCGCCCGCACCTTGGAAGCTGTGCTCTTCCGCCTCGATGGTGTGGTGAACCGGCTGATGGTCGGCACCAGCAGGCCTTTGCGCGATCCGAAACTCATCCGCCGCCTGTTCGCCGACAGGCTGAAAACCCATGCCGACGATTACGATGCCGGGTTCGGCTTTGAGAAAATCCGCCTGCGTGCCTTGGCCGTCGACACGCTTGAAGCTTGGCAGAGCGATCTCACGGGTGCCGACTCAACAACCGATTCCAATGGCGAGTTCGGCCATCTGGTGGACCGCCTCGGCGTGCGGCTTTCGACCGAACGTGTGCTCGTGCTGCAACCACACGATTCGCATATTCCCGAATTCGCCCATTCGGCGCGGGCGGCACAACGCACGGATTTTCTCTCAGCCCCGAAGAAGCATACGCCCAAGATAGCACAGGACAGCCTCGCGCCCGCGCGCCCGATCCGCCTGTTGGAAAAGCCGGAGCCGATCTCGGTGAGCGCGGTCGAAGTCCCCGAAGGTTGCCCCACGCGCTTTCGCTGGCGCGGCATCGCGCATCGCACATCCGCGTCGGAAGGCCCTGAGCGCATCGCCATGGAATGGTGGCGCGACGACAAGGGCCAGACATTCACCCGCGATTATTTCCGTGTGGAGAGCGAAACCGGCGGCCGCTTCTGGCTTTTCCGTGAAGGCTTGTTCGGGCGCGAAACCGCGTCATCGAACTGGTTCGTGCATGGGCTGTTTGGGTGACGCTGTCTATTTTCCTCCCCAGTTTACGGGGGAGGTGGATGCCTCGCCTAGCGAGGCAGACGGAAGGGGGAAAACTCCACTCTCCCCTCTGGCTCGATGCGTACCGCATCTCA
>CAIYRG010000048.1 GCA_903928515.1 uncultured Alphaproteobacteria bacterium
GCCCACGACGCCCCCGAATCAAACCGAAAGGGGACATCTCAACTTTGCAAAAAGGGGACATTTCAACTTTGCGCTAACAGTTACGGACTTGCGAAGTTGACTGCGACCGCGAGGCGCATTAGCGTTCCTGGACAAATCAGTGCTGATTTTTCAGCCGTTGGCGACACATTCACACGAAACAATTCAAATGCGTGGAGGCATAACTTCAATGGCGGGGGCCGCATCCCATAGTGTCGTTGCGCCGTCCGTCGCAACCGGGTCGCAGGGAACCGTGCTCGGCAAATTCTTGCTGAGAATGACCTATGAGCGCGTTCTGTGGTTCGTTCTGGCTGTGGGAGTTGTCGGGGTTGCGATCGTCCCCTTGCTGTATGTCTTTGACGCCGCGACTCTGCGCGAGACCCGCGTGGGCCTGTCGCAGGAGAGAAGCCTTGCGGCTCTTGCCGACGTCTACATGTCGAGCGGCTATCTGAGCTATCTCGGCAATACGCTTGTTTTGGCGGCGATCGTCACCTTTCTTTCGATTGTCGTCGGCGTCGCCATGGCAGTGCTGATGGCGCGGACCGATATCCGATTCAAGTCGGCTCTGGATTTGCTCATCATCATGCCATTGTTCATGTCGCCGTTCACGGGATTGATGGCATGGATCGCGCTGGGGTCTGAGAAAAGCGGCTTTATCAATGTAACTCTCCGAGCCGTATTGAGCCCGCTGCTGAAGGATGTCGGGCCAGCGATCAATATCTGGAGCTATTCGGGTATCGTATGGGTGATGGTCATTTTCTTTTGCCCGTTCGCTTATTTGTTCACAGTGTCGAACTTGCGCGGAATGGATTCGGCGCTGGAGGAATCAGCCCGTTCAACGGGCGCCAGTCCGATGCGGACGCTGTGGCATATCACGCTGCCGATGTCGATGCCGTCGATTATGGGCGCGGCGCTGCTGATCTTCATTCTCGGCGCGGAAATGTACACGATACCTGGGATGATTGGATCCAATTTCGGGTTCACGACACTTCCCTGGAAAGTTTATCAGGACATCAATGGCGTCCCGGTTCGTCTCGCACATGCAGCTGCTTCAGGCACTTTGCTGCTTTGGGTAACGTGTCTGGGTTTGTGGTTGCAGCGTCATATGACGCGTCGCACAGAAAAGTTCGCCACCATGACGGGCAAGGGGTTCCGTTCGAATCCGATGCCGCTTGGCCGTTGGAAATATGCGGCGCTCGGTTCTGTTTTGGCTTATGTGATGGCTGCGGATGTTTTGCCGTTCGGTGGATTGCTGGTGTCGTCGCTGATGAAATACAGTGCGCCGGCGATCACTGCTGAGATTTTCACGACGAAGAATTTTACCGACTTCTTCATGTTGCAAAACATGGTGGTTGCTCTTGGCAATACGATCATTCTTGCAATCGCCAGTTCGCTGGTCTGCGCGACGGTTGGATTTCTGATCAGCTACATGGAGGTCAGACGGCCAAGCGTCTCGACGAAGCTGCTTGCGTTCCTGGCCGTTCTGCCAGTGGCGGTGCCGGGCGTCGTTTATGGCATCGGGCTGATGTGGACATTTTTGCGAACACCTCTCTATGGCAGTCTTTGGGTGTTGCTGTTTGCCTATATAGCCAAATTCCTGCCTTACAGTCTTGTCGTGTGTCGCTCCGGAATCCTTCAGATTCATCCAGACCTCGAGCAGAGCGCACGTATGTGCGGCGCGGGCGGACTCAAAGCTTTGCGTTTGGTCACCATGCCGTTGCTTAAATCAACTTTGATCGCGATTCTGTTTTTTGTCATGCTGATGAGCATCAAGGAGCTGTCGGCATCCGCGCTACTCTATACGCAGCGGAGCCAGGTTCTTTCCGTCCTCACCTGGCATTATATGGACGCGGGAAACTACCAGTTCGCGGCCGCGATCGGGGTGGTTCAAACTGTGATCATGATCGGGTTGGTGTTCATCACGCGCAAGATTTTCCGTATTCAGCTGGAACGGACGATCTCCAAATCAGGAACCTGATACGTCATCGAACTTGATGGAAAAATTGGAATAGGCATTCAGAATGA
>CAIYRG010000049.1 GCA_903928515.1 uncultured Alphaproteobacteria bacterium
GATCCTTCCGATAGAGCATCATCGGCGTGCCGCAATCGTCATCCATCACATGCGGCGCAGACGGCATCGCTTCGAAGGCGTGTCCCGCCTTCTGGCAACTCGCGCAATAGCAAACCGCCGTCACAATCGGCGCGCCCACAACCTCGAACGCGACCTGGCCGCATTGGCAGGCCGCGGTGAGATGGATTTGTTTTTTGCGTGGATCGGTTCCGGTCATGCCGGCCACTCTTTCGAGAATGTGGAAGCGCCACCGAAACGCGGCTTCTCTAAGGCTCATACATTCGCCAAGAGAAGCTAGTGTGGTGCCCAGTCGGCGCTCCGCGCCTCCGTGGCACTCAGTTTCTCTAAATTCACTGCGTTCATTAAGAGAAACTGGTGCGCCCTAGGGGAGTCGAACCCCTCTTGCAAGAATGAAAATCTTGAGTCCTAACCGATAGACGAAGGGCGCGCCGATCAGGCCCAAAACAGGGCCCAGGGGCGGCGTAATATAGGCCACGGAGCGCATTGGCAAGCGGGCTTAAGCGCCGGCCGGCGCGGCGTCTTCAACCACCATCTGAACCTGCGGGGTTCCGCCGAATTCGTCGCGTTTCAGCTTGCCCAGAAGGTGCACGCGCTTGCCCCGCGCCTTCAGCAGCCCCTCGCCCAGCGCCGTGTCGGCCGCCCGGAAGGCGATGGCGGTCAGGGCTGCCCCGTCCCCGGCCGTCAGCCGTAAGCGGATATGGTTGGTGCCGACCTTGTCGGCATAGGCGATGGTGGCATCGGCCAGCACGAACACCGGCTCCGGGTTCGCGGGCCCATAGGGCTCGGCGAGCGCCAGCCCTTCCAGCAAAGCCAGCGTCGCGCCTGAGATCGACACCAGCGCGTCGGCCTGCACCTCAGACGCGGCCATGATGTGTTCGCGATCGGCGGCAAACGCTTCGCGCAAATACGCGACGAAGCCATCCACACAGTCCTTGTGCAGCGAGAAGCCGGCCGCCATCGCGTGTCCGCCGCCCGCCGCAAGCAAGCCGCTTTCCTGCGCGGCGCGCACGACGGCACCCAGATCCACGCCCTTCACCGAGCGCGCCGAACCGCGCGCTATATTGGTGCCGGCAAAACCCGCCACGAAAGCGGGCTTGCGAAAGCGCTCGACCAGACGGGAGGCGACGATGCCGACGACGCCGGGATGCCAGCCCTCGCCCGCAACGAATATGAAAGGCTGATCGTCCTGCGTGGCTGCGCGCGCGGTGGCCTCAACCAGGATCTCGGCTTCGAGCGCCTGGCGTTCTTTGTTGTGCCTTTCGAGTTCGCCGGCGAGCACATCGGCTTGCGCCACATCTTCGGTGGAGAGCAGCAGCGCACCCAGATCGCAGCGCCCTACGCGGCCGCCCGCATTGATGCGCGGACCGAAGATGAAGCCAAGATGATAGGCGGAGAACGGCGGTGCGGCATTCGCCACACGTGCGAGCGCAGCGAAGCCTGGGCGAGAAAGTTGCGCCAGTTGTTTCAAGCCTTGGCGCACGAAGGCGCGGTTCACGCCGGTGAGCGGCATCACGTCGGTGATCGTCGCCAAGCCCACCAGATCGATCGATTGCAGAAGATCGGGCTCCGGCAAGTTGCGCGCGCTGAAGAAATTCCTACGGCGCAATTCGCGTTGCGCGGCGACAAGAAACAAGAACGTGACGCCTGTGCCGCAGATATGCGTAAGCCCGGAATGATCGTCGGGTCCGTTCGGATTGATATGCGCAAATGCGGGCGGGTTGATATCCACCGCATGGTGATCGAGCACGATCACATCGAGACCGATATTCCGTGCTTCCGCCAGAGGCTCGATGGCGGCAGCGCCGGTATCCACCGTGATGACAACGCTTGCGCCCTCACTCTTCAAATGGCGCATGGCGTTGGCGGATGGACCGTAGCCTTCGGTGAGGCGGTCGGGGATGTAGAGCAGCGGATCGCCACCAAGTACGCGCAGGAATCGCAGCAACAGCGCGGAGGCGCACGCACCATCCACATCGTAATCGCCCAGAATAGCAATGCGTTGGCCTTGCTCCAGCGCATCGGCAAAGCGCGCGGCAGCCTCATCCA
>CAIYRG010000050.1 GCA_903928515.1 uncultured Alphaproteobacteria bacterium
GCAGTCGAAGCCAACTTGAAGGCGCTGATCGCCCACGGCGAGGCAGAGATAGCGGCGTTAAGAGCGAAGCTGTAACGTGGCGGCAAACATGGAGAACATCCGCTTCGTGGATGAACACGAGCGCGAGCTATTCGCTCTTGTGCTTTTGAGCGACAAGGTCGTGACCTTCTTGAAAAACGATCCTGTCGGCCAGTACCTGCATCACCGCGCGAAAATCATGCTGCAGCAAGCGGAGGTTGACGCCCTGAAGCTCGATCCCGATGGCTGGCGCGGCTGGTTTCAAACGAGGCGCAAGCTTCGCGCCATTCGTCAGCGCGCCGATGTCGCGCGCGCCTTCATCAATTTTCTGGCCGAGGCGATCAACGATGGCCGCAATGCGGAGAAAGAGTTAGACGATTACCGATCCCCTACTTCATAAAAGGAAACCGACATGCCCACCGACCCAAAAGTCGACGCCACGTCACAGAACGTCGACCCCGCATTGCAAAAAGACAACATAGCGTCTAGAACTCCGATCGGTGAAAGACCGAAGTCGGCACGTGATCTTCTGATGGAAGACATGGATCGGCGAATCGAGGAGCAGCGCTCTTCGGCGGACGAGGAAGCCTTTCAGGCGGGAGACGCTCGAGCGATCATGATGGCCGCAGAGATGCGCGCCGAGTCGGATCCGAACGTCAAGGTGGATCACAACGGCCGGAAGATTCTCCCGCCGCGCGATTTGGAAACCGGTCAGTTTGTGGCCGAGGCGGGGGCAGAGAGCGAGGTTCAGGCATCCGCCACGGAAGCGCCCGCAAGAGCCCAGGCAGACCCGCTGGAAGAATTTGTTGTAAGAACGCCGGGCAAAGCCCCGATGTTCAAGGCCATGGTCAACGGCCAAGTGACGTTGATCCCTCTGGAGACCGCGCGTGCGCAGCTTCAGAAGCACATGGCGGCGGAGGTCCGGCTTCGAGAAGCCGACCGTCGCGAGAAAGCAGTGACGATCCGGGAGCGTGATATAAATGCCCGGGCCGCGGCGCCGGCGCCAGCAGTCGTCTTAAGTGACGCAGATCTGGAGACCGACGCAACAGAATTGGTTCGGAGTCTGTTGACAGACCCCGAAGCAGTGGCAGCCAAACGGCTGGCCAAGACGCTTGGGAAGATACGCGCGGCAACGCCCCAAATCGACCCGAAGACTCTTGGCCGCCAGGCCGCCTCGATAGCTAAGGAAGAGATTGCAGCCGAAAACAATCAAAGGGCGCTAGTAACTGGACTCGCTGAGTTCAAGAAAACCTACCCTGGCATTGCCAACGACCCCAAACTGTTCGCATTAGCTGACCGCGAGACTACCGCGATAGCCGAGGAGAACCCGGATTGGACTCCAGAGCAAGTCATGATGGAAGCCGGGAAGAAGACGCAAGAGTGGCTCGATAGCATCGGGGGCAAGAAGCCCGCGCCGCGAGCGAACACTGGCAACGTCCGAACCCTGGAGCAGCGTCAGCAAGTGAAACAGAATCTTACGCCAATGCCGCAGTCGCGCAGCGCGACCCCGGTAAGAGCAACGGAAGCAGATGCGGATGACTCGCCACAAGGCGCGGTCGCCGACATTCGCAAAGCCCGAGGCCAAGCGTACTAACTCGAGGGTCGATCGAATCGTCCCTCGTGCAACGGAGGAACGACTATGTCAGGTCAAGTTTGGAACACGTCCGCTCTCGGCGGATACATGTGGTCGCCGAACCTTTCACGGAAATTGCGCACGGCTCTGCAGCCGATGGTGCGCTACCGTCAGTTCTGCGATGCGAAAGAGGCGTTCGGCCTAGGTATTGGCGACACGTTCAACTGGAACATCTATTCCAACGTCGCTCAAGCC
>CAIYRG010000051.1 GCA_903928515.1 uncultured Alphaproteobacteria bacterium
GTGAGCACGGCATCGAACGCCGTCTTGGCGTCGGGCGGCAACCACGCCGTGAGGTCGATGCGATCCACCTGGATACCGAAGCCCACGCCTTCTTTGGTGAGTTCCTGCAATTTCGCATTGACGCCGTTCAGCAGATCGTCACGCACCGCGTTGCGCAGCGCGGTGATGGCCTGGGCGCCTGCACCCGTCATATTGGTCTGCGTCACGAGAAAATCATTCAGGCCGTAACCGGCCGTCACGCGCACAGCCGCGGCCCGGAACATCCGGTCCAAACCGGCCTGAATATGCGCTTGGCTCAAGACGTAAGCCTGGGGGTCCATGATGTGATAGGTAAGTTTCGCATCCAGAAAAACAACGTTGCCGTCGCCCGTCATATAGAGCGAGGCGGTGGCTGGGATCTTCTCGGCCGTTCCGCCGTTTCCAGCCGCTTGCGTCGTCACCCCGCCCGGCACCGGCAGGCTGCTCACGGTTTCGCTCAATTGGCGCTCAGGCCCAGGCAGCAGGATCACTTGCTCGATAGGACGCGGCCAGGCGAGCAACAGCCCGGAATTCTGTACCTTCACGATACGGCCGAGCCGCATCACCACGGCCTGGGTGTCGGGCGAGATTTGGCGGATGTTGGTGCCAAGCCAAACCACCGCCAGAAGCAGTGTGACCGCATAGACGGCGCGAAAACCAATGGCGACCGATTGAGCAATCGGGCCCGGCGGCGGCTCCGGCGGAGGGCCGTCCGGCAGGGTCCGCGCCGCTACGTCTTCGGCGATGGGGTTGATCTCGGTCATTGTCGTTTGTTTCTGGTGCTCGCTCACTTGCCCGCCGAAGGACCGTTGACCAGCGCGCGGAACGGCGCGGAGTCGGTACGCAGCACCATCGACGTCGATTTGTTCACGACCTTGCTCGCCGTATCGAGCGACCGCAGCATATTGTAGAGCGCCGGATCGGCTTTGTAGGCATCCGCATTGATTTTTGAGACTTGCTCTTCAGCCATCGCGACCGTTTCCGCAGCTTGCTGTTTCGCCTTGGCGACGACTTCACGCCCGTCGCGATCGGCATCTGCACGGATGATGGCGGCCTGACGCAAGCCTTCGGCGGTGCGTTCCGCCGCGACCGTTTCACGCTCGGCGCGCATGCGGGCCACAGTGGCGGCCAGCGTTTCGGCAGGCAGCGTGACCCGCTCCGCGCCGACCTGCGCGATCTCCATGCCGTAGACTTGCAACATGCGTTGCGAGACCTGATCGCGCACTTGCTGCTCGAACGCGGCGACGCGCACTTTCTTCGGATCGATGTTCACCAGATCGGCGAGATCGAAATTGCTGGCCGCGATGTGCAGCGAGGCCGTCATGAAGCTGCGCAATTGCACGGCGGCTTCATCGGGCTCATTGCGCACCGAGCGCAGGAATTGGCGAATGCGCGCGGGGTCCGACGACACGCGCCACGCGGCATAGGTTTGCACCAGCACGCGCAGGCCGTCCTTCGTGCCGACATCCTGCAATCCGGTCGAGGTCGTGCGCAGTCGCAGATCGATCGGGATCGTCATCTCGATGGGAATGGGCAATTTCACATGCAGGCCCGGCTCGGTGATCACGCGCACGGGATTGCCGAAGCGTGTCACCACAACGGCCTCTCCGGCAGGCACCATGACGAAGCATGCCGTTGAGATCGCAACGATCAGGATCGCGGCGGAGACTGCAATCCGCAGCCCCATGGCGAGGCGCGGATGATGATCGTCCCAATGATCGTGGTCGTGATCGTCGTGATCATCGTCATGGTCGTCGTGATGATGATGGTGGTGCGAAAACATGGGCGATCCAATCGCTAGTCGAACAGAACGGGTTTACGGGTGGATTCGGGGATGGGCATCATTCTTCGCCATTCTCGATGCCCGGTGTCAGCGGCGCCGCATTGCCGGCAGCGGGTGCAGCCGGTGCCGCCTGCGTCGCCGGAGATGTCGCTTCCAAAGTGGTCGTCGTCTGGGCGGGCGGCGGCGTGAACGGCGCGGGCGTTGTCGCGGGCCCGCGCAGATCGATCACCGGCATCTGGGCGGGTGAGATGCGGCTGTCGATCACCGTCACGCGGGCTTGATTGAGCGAAGTGGTGAGGCTCGAAAGCTGGCGTTCCAGCACGAAGGAATTGGGCTCGAGCGCATAGGATTTGTGGTCGGCGGTGAATTGCACCGCGATGCTTTTCGCATCCTCGATCTTTTCTTCGGCAGTCGCTTCCGCAGCCGTGACCGTTTGATGCGCTTCCTGATCGGCGACGGCGGAGGCGCGCTTGGCCCTGCCCGTCTCATTGTAGATGCTGGCGGTGGCGTTGATCTCGGCCGCCTGCACCGCGTGATAGGCCGCAGCGGCCCCGGCCGGCGGATGCACGCTTTCGATATGCAGGCTGACGATCTCGATGCCCGCTTTATACGTGTCGATGTCGCGCGCCAAAGCCTGCCGCAGCGACTCGGCCAGCGCATCGCGGCGCGCGCCCATCACCGATTCCAACGTGTTGGTGGCAAAGTAATTGGATACGACGCGGCTGGCCGCTTCGTTTACCAGGATGGCAGGATCACCCACTGCTCCGTACACGGATTGCATCGCGGCTTCATCGGTGAGGCCCGTGCGGTAGACGACGTGGATTTCCGCATCCACCGCTTGGAAGCCTTGCACGCCGCTGCCGTTTTGGCTGGCGACGAGATATTCGGCCTCGGTGGGGTCATTCGTGTCCCACAGATGATTGCTGCTGGACGGGGGGGTGGCCTCGGCCGGAATGCGCAACTCGGTGGCGCCTTCGCGGCTGCCGACCTTGACCTCGTGCAGCGTGCCGAATTCGACCGGACGCATGATGCCGATAGGCCAGGGCAGAAGAAGATGAATGCCGGGATCGAGCACCGCCACCGGCGCGCCGAAACGTTCGTAGATGCCACGCTGGCTGAGATCGATCAGCTTAAGACCCGACAGGCTCCAGCAGAACAACGCCGTCACAAGAACAGCCGGCAGCGCGGCGGCGGCGAGATAGGACAAGGCCCAACTGCGGCCGAAATCGAGACCGAGATGCTCTTTGACGATCGCGCCGGGCGCGCGCGCGCCACCCGTGACGAGCGCCAGGACCATGCTGTCGGAGACCGCGCGCGCGTCATGCGCTTTCGGTGCCGGTAAAAAGAGGCGCGCCAATGCGCGCAGCGATAGCTCAATCGTAACGGCCCATGGGATCAGCGAGAGCACCGCAATGATCCAATAGGTCCACGGCACGCCGGCGCCACGGCAGATTTCCAATCCACCGGCAGCGGCGAGCAAAATCGTGGCGACAAGCAGAACGCGGCGGAGCGCCGGCGCTTCGGGAAGCAGAGGTGCCGGGAACGCCTCCATCATGCGTTCGCCGATCAGCGAGCAGAACGCGATGCCGATGACGATGGCGCCGAGAAGATTGGGATCGGTTTGCGCGGTGGGCGCTGACGCCATCAACGGCCACATCGCCCAAGACGCCAAGCAGGTGAGAACCGCACCGAGCGTGATGACGAAGGCTTGGCCTTGCCGCGCGGCAACGCCCGGACCGATGTTGTGCAGGAAGCCGAGACGACCGGCGTCACCAGTCTCCGCATTGAAGGCTCGGGCGGCGCGCGCAGATGTTAACGCCCACGCGCCGCACAGAATGGTGAGCGCCATGAGCAACGTGCCCAGCGTTAAGCAACCCAAGCCGCCGGCGATGGCCTCTACGCTTTGCGCATGAAAGGCGCGCAGCGCAGCGAACGGCAGAAGCCCCACGCCCAGACCGGCCGCGGCGAACAGGGTAAACGCGCCGTACAGCCAGACGAGGCGCGCCACGAAGCGATTGGCGCGGCCAGACCCAGCGGCGATACCGCCTTCGTCCAGCTCCAGCTCCTCCATCGATTCCTCCACATTCCAGACGCGGTCTCGTCTGCCGCGATCTGGACCATTTGTTGAGTACGGCTTTTAAGGCAAGACCCCTCACCGAACAAAGCAAATAGCGTTGTTGCGACGCAGACTTAATGCCTTGCCTTGCTTGGATTCGGCGGCGGATTATAAGCGCCTGAGGCAAAGCGCGGGCACCTCGCGCCGATTGCGGCCGAAACGGACGATCCATGCTGAAGCCGGGCCATCTTTTGGGAATAGCGCTGGTTCTGTGCGTCGTGGCAGGCGCGTTCGCGTGGCGTGCTGCGTGGATCGCCCAACGCGAGAACGCGATGCTGACCGCTGCCCCCGATGACATCGCGCGCGACCGCGATCTTCTGTCGCTGGCGGCAGCGGAAGGCAAACCGGTTTACGACACGAACTGCGCCGCGTGCCACGGCGACAAGCTGCAGGGCAATACGAAGATCGGCGCGCCCAACCTCACCGATCAGGTGTGGATGTACGGCACGGGCAACATCTTCGATATCGAACAGACCGTGCTCTATGGCATTCGTTCGCCTATGGATCGCAGCCGTCACGTCACCGAGATGACCGCGTTCGGTTTAAGCGGCAGACTCACACAGGGCGAAATCCAGGACGTGGTGCAATACGTGTTGGCGTTGAGCAACCAACCGCATTCCGATGAAGCGGCGCTGACGGGCCAAGATGTGTACGCGGGCAAAGGCCAGTGCGGCGATTGCCACGGCGTGGACGGACGGGGCGACGCCTACTACGGCGCGCCCGATCTCACCGCCAACGTCTTCAGCAATGGCAGCGATGCGAATTCCCTTTATCGCTCGATCTATTTTGGCGTGCACCGCGCGATGCCGGGCTATTTCGGCACGTTAGCGCTTTCGAAGATTCGCGCAGTCGCCGCCTATATCTATTCCATGTCCCATTCCACGACGGCGGCAAAAGCCGCCGCCGCGCAACCCGGTTGAGATTTTGGCTCCTATGAACCGACCCAAATTCTTCTCCATCTCCGATATCGTCGCGCGCAGCGTTCGCGCCGATACGCGCCCCATTGTGTTTTCGGCCATCGGCATCGTGGTGGGGCTTGGCGGAGCATTGGCCGCGATTTTCGAGCCCGCGCCCGCAACGACACCCACCGTGCCTGCCGGATATGTGGCGCTCGTCAACCAGCGCCCCATCCTGATGGACGATTTCATCAACCAGACGCAGGCCACCACCTCGATGCCGTTCGCCGAAACCACCCCGGAGCAACGCCGTAAGGTGCTGCACGCGATGGTGGATGAGGAATTGTTGGTGCAGCGCGCGCTCACGCTCGACCTGCCCGAGCAGGACACGGACGTACGCGAAGCGCTGGTGGTGGGCGTGCAGCAAGCCATCGCAGCACCCGTTCTGGCGCAGGCCATCAGCGATGACCAATTGATTGCCTATTTCAATGCCCACCGTGAAAGCTATGCCGCCGAAGGCATACTGACATACCGCGATATCGTGCTGCATGTCGGCGGCGTCGAGGATGCGGACCAAACCTTCGCGCAAGCCTCGGCCGACGCTGAGGAAGCCGTATATCAACTGCGCTCCGGCGCGGCGCTCGACTATGTGAAGCAGCATTTCGGCTTTACGGATTCAGCCCATCACGGCAGCGCCGATCCGGATTTCGCCGCCAAGCTGCATCTGGGGCCGAAGCTCTATCCGGTGGCCGCCAAGATGATGACGGGCGAAATATCCGACCCTGTCACCGACACCGATGGCGTGCACATCATCCTGATGGATCAGCACATCCCGCCGCGCTTCGCCGATTTCGCCGCCAGCCGCAGCCGCGTCTATGACGATTTCCGCCGCGATGCACAGCAGAAGGCCGACGAGCAGAATTTGAAATTGCTCCGGAGCAACGCGCAAATTCTTCTCGCACCAGGGCATCAGGAATAGGCGCCATGCAACGGTTCGTCGCGCTCCTGTTGCTTTCGCTGTTCGCGGCCGCACCGGCTCATGCAGAAACGCGCAACGTCGATTATTCGCAGTGGTCGATGATCGGTAACACGGTGTACACCCGCTACACTGTGCCCGCGAGCGAAGCGAAATTTGTCGTGCCGCCGAATTCCAAGCGGCCCGCAGACAAGATCCTGGCGGAATATCTTCTGGCGCATGTGAGCGTCTCGCGTGACGGTGAGGATTGCGAGGCCATCGACCAGGGCCAGGAGATCGGGCAGATCAACACCCTCGCCTTCACGCCAGGCCGCTATCTGTTCGAAATCCAATATCTGTGCGGAGCCAAAGGCGCGGTGTCGCTGTCGAATACTGCGTTCGCGGAGGTTCCCGCGCATACCAATTTCGCGCGCGTGCAGATGAGTGGCGGCGATTTCGTGCAGCATGTCTTCACGGCAGGCGCACCGCGTTTCGATCTGCCCAATGCGCCTGACGATTTGCGCAGCGACAGCATGTTTCGTTACGGCGTGTTGGGCTTTCTGCATGTCACGCGCAGCCTCGATATATTGCTGTTCATGGCCGCAATCTTTCTCGTCGCGCGGGCGCGGCGCGATTATGTCTTCGCCGCCTGCGGCTTGGGCCTGGGTTATGTTTTGGCTCTACTCGCCTCCGTTTGCCGCCTCACAATTCCGCATCTCGGCTCAGGCGTTCCATTCAATGCCCTGCTGGTGTTCCTGGCTGCCGCGTCCGCGTTGGTGCTGCGCCAAGATCATCGGCGCAACGGCATCGTGACAATCGCCACCATTGTTGTGTTGGCTGTTTTGCCCGCCGTCTTCTTGCACAACGCAGCCGGAGCGGCGGCTTCACTCGCAATGACCTTGGCAGCCGTCAGCACCTTGTGGCTGCCCAACAGAGCCATCGCGGGCAGCACCGTCATCGCTGTCTCCTGTTTCGTCTTCGCGCTGCTCGACGGCTTCGTACTCGCCAGCGACGTTTCCGTCCTCGCCATCCCCGGATGGTCATTGATGCCGATGGCGCTCGGCTTCGATGCCGGCGCATGGCTCACCGAAATGGCGCTCCCCGTTTGCCTGGCCATAGCGTGGCTGTTTGTTCCGCGCGTCAAACGCCAGGTGCCCCAAGACGGCTTCCTTGCGGATGCCACAGCAGCAGTTTTCTTAAGCTGCGGCATCTTCTGGTTCCTCACTCGGCTCTACGCTTGAGGGTTTCTCAGGCCTTTTTCCCTTCGCGCTTGCGTTGACCGGGACTTAGCAGATTTGCTAATCTCGACTTTGCAAATTTGCTAAGTCGAAAACATGCCCGTCACCGCCGCCAAATCCCGTAAAGGCAACAACAGCGCCGCCATGGCCGCGCTCTGCGCCCGCAAATTGCTCGATCTGCGCACCCACACCGGCGAAACGCAGAAGCAATTGGCCAAACGCCTACGCATGACGGATTCGATGATCTCGCGTCTGGAGCGCGGCGATCATGTGCCCAGCCTCAAGACACTGTGCCGTATCGCCGACGCCTTCGGACGCCATCTCGAAATCGTGTTCCACGAACACGAGCACGTTCACGCCGACGGCACGCGGCACACCCATCCGCACAGCCACAATGACCCGCATCACGCGCATACGCACGAAGACGCGGCGCATGAACGAAACACCGAGGACGAGAAATGACCAGCTTCTCGGATCTGATCGCGCAAGGTGCCAGCCATGCTTGGTTGTTCATCCCCAGCGCCATACTGCTCGGCATTCTGCATGGGCTGGAGCCCGGACATTCCAAAACAATGATGGCGGCTTTCATCATCGCGATACGCGGCACGATAGGCCAAGCGATTCTGCTCGCTGTCTGTGCCACGATCTCGCACACCGCCATCGTTTGGATCGTCGCGCTGGGCGGGCTCTATCTTTGGCAAGGCGTGGATAGCGCCACGCTGGAGCCCTACTTCCAGATCGCCTCAGGCGTGATGATTGTGCTCATCGCTCTGTGGATGCTGTCGCAATATTGGCGCGAGCGCGCGCATGCTCACGCGCATGAGCGCGGCCACCATCATCATGGGCATGACCACGATCATGCTCATGGTCACGCGCATACCCATGCGGATAACGATTTGCATAGACTGGAAGTCACCGCCGGGTATCAGGATGCGCACGAACTGGCGCATGCGCGCGATATCGAGCGACGGTTCTCCGGCAAGGCCGTGGCCACCGGTCAGATCGTGCTGTTCGGCCTGAGCGGCGGTCTCATTCCATGCGGCGCGGCCATCACGGTTCTTATTCTCTGTCTGCAATTGCAGCAGATCAGCCTCGGCATTGTGCTGGTGCTGTGCTTTAGCGTCGGGCTGGCGCTGACAATGACAGCCTCGGGCGTGATCGCGGCCGTGAGCGTGCGCGCGGTCTCCAAACGCTGGAGCGGCTTCGGTGCATTCGCACAGCAAGCACCGTTCGTCTCAGGCTTACTCGTGTTGTTGATGGGGCTTTATATCGGCGCGAGCGGCTGGATGAGCCTGCCCGCCTAACGCTTGGCCGCCTAACGCTTTCCCGTAACGAACTTGTCCAACAGCCCCAGCGCGGCGACTGGCGTGCGCGGCAGCGGATCGTCTGGACCCAAAATGCCAAGTTCGCGCGCGCGCAGGCCCAATTTCAGCAACAGCGGCGCTGCCAGCTTCGCGCCTTTGATCATCTCGCCATCCGCCAGGATTTCAGCGATGGGGCCTTGCACCAAGATTTTGCCATGGTTGAACAGCGCCACCTCGTCGCCAAAGCGGTAAGCCAGTTCCACATCATGTGTGGAGAACACCAGCGTGGTTCCTGCACGGCTGAGTTCTTCCAGCACTTCCAGCAAATCTTCCGTACCCTGATGATCAAGGCCGGCGGACGGCTCGTCCAGCAGCAGGATTTCCGGCTGCATGGCCACGAGACCCGCAATAGCGACGCGTTTCTTCTGGCCAAACGACAGCATATGCGTGGCGCGGTCGGCGAGATCGGAAATGTGCATTGCCGCCAACGCATCGGTGACGCGCTTGCGGGTTTCTTCTTCGCTCAAGCCCAGATTGAGCGGCCCGAAAGACACATCCTCGGCCACACCGGCGGCGAACAATTGGTCGTCGGCGTTCTGCAGCACCAGACCGACGCGGCGGCGCCATTGCGTGAGCGTTGCGGCGCTGTAATTGCGAGGACCGGAGCCGTCATCGTGACTGTGGCCGTGCACGACGGCGTGGACACGCGCCATCGCGTTGTAGCCCATGACCTCGCCGTTCAGCAGCACCTCGCCCGATTGCGGGCGCAGCGTGCCGTTCAGATGCAGCAGAAGCGTGGTCTTGCCCGAACCATTGGGGCCCAGAATGGCGAGGCGCTTGCCGCGCTCGATGCGCAGGTTAAGACCATCCAGCCCGCGCACATTGCCGGGATAGGTGTGAACGAGGTTGCGGGCTTCCAGAAGGCTCATCGCGTGTAAAGCCCGAACGCGAGAACCGCGGCTTCGGCCAAAAGGATCATGCCAAGTCCTGTGGCCGAGACCGGGCGTACCGGACTGAGCACCCGCAATTCGCCATGCCAGCCGCGCGCCGCCAGGCCGGTTTCCAGCGCGCGGGCGCGCGCCAGCGAACGCGGCATCAGATTGGCGATGAGCAAGCTCAAGGAATTCATATGCCGCTTATACGTGACATGACCGAGGCGGGCCGCCTGTGCTGCGTTCATGCTCGAAACCGTTTCGGTGAGCAAGAACACGAAGCGGTACATCAACAGAGTCATTTCGGTGATCTCTGTCGGCACGCCGAGGCGGCGCATGCCCGATATCAAATCGGCAGCCGGTGTGGTCAACGCCAGGAACAGCAAGCAGGTGAGCCCGGCAAGCGCACGCACGCCGACGCGCGCGGCCAGCTCCGGCCCATGCGGCGCGACGCTGATGCTCCAAAGCTGCACCTGGAACATCAGCGTGAGCACGCTGACGAGCAGGAAGCCGAAAGGCGCTGTCATGGTTTGCCACCACAGCGCGAATCGCACGCGTGCGCCGAGCAACGTGGCGGCCGTCATGATCGCCGCAACGAGCAACGCCGCCTGCCACGACGGCACCAGCACCGCGATCAGCAGCATGCCGAATGCGAGCGTGGCCTTTTCTGCGAGGGATTTTTTACGCCAGCGGTTCAGGTGAGCGCTGGTGTCAATATGTGACATTGTCCGTCGTGTTCTTGCTCTGCTGCTCGCGAGCGCGGGCAGCGCCCTGGATACGGCCGAGAACATAGCCGATGACGCCCGCCCCAAGCGCGGCCTGCAGCGCGAACAACAGGCTTTCGATTTCCGAACTCGGCGGCTCCCAGATCGGCCGGAACCACGGTTTATAGCCGGGACGCGCGGCGACTACCGCGTTGGTGCCGGCATCGTCGGTGCCGCCATATTGGCCGTGCACGAAGACGAGCGGATAGACGACAAGAACAGCGACGCCCAGGAGCAACAGGATGTTGGTGCGCTTCGAGCTGACGCGCATCAGGCGTGCCCCGGCGAGACTTGGGCCAAGCCCAACTCTTCCAGCACATGCGTCTTGGCCGACAGCGCGTTCATCACCACAACCGTGAGGAAGCCTTCCGCAATGGCGAGCGGCACCTGCGTCAGCGCGAAGACGCCGACGAATTTCGAGAAGGCGCCAACATAGCCGCTGGTCGCATCCGGATAGGCGGCGGCCAGTTCGATGGAGGTGACGATGTAGGTGGCCAGATCGCCCAGCGCCGCGCCCAGGAAGACGCCGAAGGCGATGGACAGGCCCATGGAGCGGCAGAGCTTATAAAGCCCATAGGCCACCCAAGGGCCGACGATGGCCATGGAGAAGGTGTTGGCGCCCAGCGTGGTGATGCCGCCATGGGCCAGAAGCAGCGCTTGGAAGACGAGAACTATGCACCCAAGAACCGCCATCACGGGCGGGCCGAAGAGAACCGCCCCCAACCCGGTGCCTGTGGGGTGCGAGCACGATCCGGTGACGCTAGGCATCTTCAAGGCCGACAAGACGAACGTGAATGCGCCGGAGGCCGCGAGGATCAGCTTCATCTGGGGTTGTTCGCGCATCACTTTGCGCAGCTTCACCGCGCCATGCACCACGAACGGCGCGGACACGGCGTACCAGAACGCGCAATGCTCTGCCGGCAGAAACCCTTCCATGATGTGCATGGCAAACTCCTAGACCGCGGACCGAGGTGACGGGCGGACGGTATTATCCTAGCCATTATACGGAGCCAACGCAGCAATCCCTCGGCCCGCATATGGTTTTTTGCGCTACCGCACCGCAGCAAATTTAATCTTCCACGGCGCTGTTGTCGTACCGGGGCGGATAGCGGCGGAACGCCGGGCTCGGTAGTTTGCATCATGACACAGCCGCATCCTCAACATGAACATTCCGGGCATGAACACTCGGGGCATGATCATTCCGGCCACGACCACCACGGTCATGGTCATGCCGGGCACACGCATGGGCACGATCATTCGGGCCATCACCATCACGGCAGCACCGATGAGCGGCGGATGGGGATCGCCTTCGCGATCATCTTCCTGTTCATGTTGGTGGATGTGGCGGGGGGCATTTTCTCCGGCTCGCTGGCGTTGCTTGCTGATGCCGGGCACATGGTCTCGGACGCAGCAGCCCTCGGCATAGGCTGGATGGCGCTGCGCGTTGGCAAACGCCCGGCGGATGCCGCACGGACCTTCGGCTATCGACGGCTCGAAGTGCTGGCCGCCTTCGTGAACGGGCTGTCGCTCTTTGTCGTTGCCGGCTGGGTGGTGTTCGAAGCGGTAAACCGGTTCGCCACGCCGCAGCCCATTCTCGGTGGCACGATGCTGGCCGTGGCTGTGGCCGGAACGCTGGCGAATGTGATTGCCTTCTTCGTGCTGTCGGGCGGCAACAAAGAAAATCTCAACATCAAAAGCGCGTGGACGCATCTGCTCGGCGATTTGCTGGGCCAGATCGCAGCCATCGCAGCCGCGGGCATCATCCTTCTCACCGGCTGGTATCCGATCGATCCTATTCTCTCCGTTCTCGTGGCCGTCCTCATCCTGAAAAGCGCTTACGGAATCGTACGCGCTTCCACGCATATCCTGCTCGAAGGCGCGCCGCCGGGTTTGGATCTCGATGCGATGCAAGCCGATTTGAACGGCGCGCTTCCCAAGAGTGCGAGCGTGCATCATCTGCATGCCTGGTCCCTCACCGCCGAAGAACCGCTGGTGACATTGCATGTGTCCTGCGGCGAGCATGACGATTGGAAAGACTTGCTCAGCGTTCTGCGCGAGAGGCTGCAAAGCCGCTACGGCATCGCGCATGCGGTGATTCAGGTGGAGCCGCCGGGCTGCGGCAGCGAGACCCACGCCAGCCCAAAACCGGCACCGCAACACGCCTGAGAGCGGCTATCGAATTTTCGGCAAAGGCATTTGCCGCAATGGCGTTGGAAAAACTTAACGCTCAAGTAAAGATGAGCGGTTACGGTCTTTGCGATAGGCCGCGGGGCGCGCCAAATGTCTCTCAGACGGGAACACGATGATGCGCTTCAACACAATTCTTGCGGCCACGATTGCAGCCGGCATAGCTGCTACCCCACTATCAGGCGCCTGCGCCGCGCAGAACAGCGTCACGCGCGCTAGCGCGCAGGACTACAATGGCGGCCATGCTGCGCAATCGTACACGCCGCACAACTACGCGCCGCAAAGCTACGCCCCCCAAAGCTATACCCCGCAAAATTACAGACCATCGGGGCAATGGTCCGGACAGTCGCAAAATTATACGCCGCCCCAGCGCTACAACGCGCCGCCGCAATCGGGCAACTACGGCTATCAACGCTAAACGCATCATTCCGCATTCCGCGATTCACGTCGAACACTCCGGCTGCGGCAGCGAGACTCACGTGAGCCCGAATCCGGTCGCCGAACACGCCTGAGCTTGGTAACCGAAAATTTCATCTGGGAACTTTCTCGGCGAAGCATGCGCGCCCGCGGCGATTACGACAACGAGGGCTATTACGGCTACTAAACGCTAGACGCGTTCCAGCAACGCGCCCGTGCCCTGCCCGCCGTCGGCACACACCGAGACGATCGCGCGCGAGCCCACAGGCATCGCTGACAACTCCTTCGCCGCTTGGCTCAAGATGCGCGCGCCCGTAGCGCCGAAGGGATGGCCAAGCGCCAGCGATCCGCCATGTGGATTAACCCGATCCCACGGAAATTCGCCCATATCGAAATCCACGCCGGCTTTCTCGCGGCGATAGGCGGGATCGGAAATGGCTTTCACATTCGCCAAAACTTGCGCGGCGAAGGCCTCGTGAATTTCCCACAGCGCGATGTCGCTGAACTTCAATTTGTTGCGCGCCAGCAATTTGGGAAGCCCGCGCGCGGGCGCCATCAGGATACCTTCCTCGTGAAACTCCATCGCCTCGATCTGCCAATCAACGAGCTTGACCGTTGGCGTTAGTCCTAGGCGTTTCAGCCCTTCCACATCGGCGACGAAGATGGAGGCCGCGCCATCGGTGTTCGGCGACGAATTGCCCGCCGTGAGCGAGCCTTTGCCACTGCGGTCGAAAGCCGGTTGAAGAGATGCAAGCTTCTCCAGCGACGTATCGCGGCGCGGGATCATATCGTGATCCACACCCGCGAACGGAATGACGAGATCCGAGAAGAAACCGGAATCCTGCCCCGCGATGGCGCCTTGATGACTCAGCAACGCGCGATTGTCCTGATCGGCGCGAGCGATTCCGAAATGCTTCGCGGTGTCTTCGGTATGCTCGCCCATCGAACGGCCGCTTTGCCGGTTGGCCCAACCACGCACCGGCAAATCGAAATTCTCCGGCGCGACTTTTTGCAAAGTCTCCAGCGCGCCCATCGGATTCTTCGGGAATTGCGCAAACACGGAATCGGCAAATTCCGATTTGAGCGCCAACGGCACGTGGCTCATCGTTTCCACGCCGCCGACCAGCACCAGATGCAAGCCACCCTTCCCCATCATCTCGGCGGCTTGGATGGTGCCGACGAAGCTGGTCGAGCAGGCCATCACGGTCGAAAAGGCCGGAATGTTCGGCGACATCTTCGCCTCGAAAACAAGCTCGCGCGCGATGTTCGAGACGGTGGCATCAGGGATGACCTGACCCCAGATCAAAACATCCGGCTTTGCCCGCGCGTTCATCGCTTGCGCGACAGCGACGGAAAGCTCCAACGCCTTGTTCTTGGCAAATGCGCCGCCCGCTTTGACGAAGGGCGTGCGCAAGCCCGGCACCAGGAAAACATCCATCGCGAACTCGCCTTCCTTGTCTCGCAACCGGCCGCCCTACGCGACCGGATGGAATTTCTTCACAGCAAAGTACCCTGCGACGATGAAGCACAACAGCGCGGCTGCTTGCGTGATGGCGAAAGGCGGCTCCGAGCCCGTCGGCGCCAGCGCGTTCAAGGCCGGCACTTTCTGGAACAGCTGCACGATCAGCACGAACACGTTGAAGTAGAAACTGGTGACCGCCGTGACCACATAGATCCAGCGCCAGCGGCCCACCAGTTGGTGGCGGTACAGTGCGAGAAGCGCCACGGCCAGAAGCACCAACGACATCACGCCAAGGATATGGCCCGGCATGATGTGATCGCGCTTGAAGCCAAAGCCCGTGATGCTGGTGGCAATCGTGGTGGTCAGAAAAAGGCTGGTGGTGAAGCGCATGCGCTGCGCGTTGAGCATGCCGTAAACAACGATGAAGCCGGTGAAAATCGCGATCAGGCTGATTGCGACGTGAAACGCCGTGTAGGCCGTCATTCCCAAAATCACAGGAGCCCCCGCTCATAGTTCGGTGGGCAGCATAGCGCGCGGCGCAGGCGTGGGGGCGGAAAATCGCTTCGCCGCCGGCAATGAAGTGTGCCAGATATTGTGACAGCCATATTGCGAACCGGATTTTCATGCGCACACACCACCATCATTCCGAACATCACAGCCTCGAGCGCAAGGGGTGGTTGCGTGCAGCCGTCTTGGGCGCCAATGACGGCATCCTCTCCACCGCCAGCCTGATCTTGGGTGTCGCCACCGCCACCGATTCCCAGAACGGCATTATGGTGGCGGGCTTGTCGGGGCTTGTGGCCGGGGCGATGTCTATGGCCGCCGGAGAATATGTCTCGGTCAGCTCTCAGGCCGACACCGAGAAGGCCAACATCGAATTGGAGCGCCGCGAACTCGCCGAAGACGAAGCCGGCGAACTGAACGAGCTGACTCAAATTTATGTGAAGCGCGGGCTCGACCAGCAACTGGCCGGTGAAGTCGCCAAGCAGTTGACCGCCCGCGATGCGCTGGAAGCGCATGCGCGCGACGAACTTGGCATCACCGAAGCGACGACTGCGAGGCCGCTGCAAGCCGCCTTCGCGTCGGCGGCATCGTTCTCCGGTGGTGCTGCGATTCCGGTGCTAGCAGGGCTTCTGTCACCCCTCGATAATGCCGTCGCGGTTGTCTACGGCACGTCGCTCGCATTTCTGGCCGTGCTGGGTGCACTCGGCGCGAAAACCGGCAACGCGCCGATTCTCAGAGGCGCTGTCCGCGTGACCTTCTGGGGTGCATTCGCGATGGCCATTACGGCCGGCATCGGCGCGCTGTTCCACGTTCAGCTTTAGGGCCGCTCAGTACCGCAGCTTGGTGATCGTGCCGCGCTGCGGCCCGCTGGTCGCCACGCAGATTGCCGAGCGATAAAGCGGCGCGGCGAACGCGGTGCCCGGCATCTCATCGCGCAGTTTCAAGAACAGCGGCTCCAGACCCAAATCGAGCCATGTGCCGAAGCTATGATCGTGATGCGCGGGCAGATAAAGCCGCGGCTGGAAAAGCCGGATCAACGCCCACGTATCGGGGATTTGCCGCTCGGCTACCGCGTGCGGCTGGTAAGCGATGATTGCCACGTCGGCACGGCCGATCTTCTTGGCCAGTTCGCGGTCGCCATCGGTGATCGGCCCCGCACTCCCCACCCCCACAATCTTGAAACCGTTACGCAGCACCAAAGCAAACGCGAGCGTGCCCTTGTCGTTCACCGCCGGATCGAACGTGCCGCGCGCCGTCACCTCTTTGGTGTGCGCCGCTTCCTCCGGCGTGTCGGGGCGAGTCTCGACGGCATAGACATTGTGATAGGCATCGATCAGCCCGTCTTCGATGGTGCTGTGCTTCGCCAATGCGACTTCGACCGTGAGATCACCGAAACGCAGCGTCTCGCCGCCCTTGGCGATGATGGCTTGGCTGGCGGGCAGCCCCAACTTCTCCGCGACCTCAATGGTGATCGGCGCACCGACGACCATCGCACCGGTTTGCTTGGCCACCGGCACGATGTCGGACATGTGATCGAAATGCGCATGGCTGAGGAAGATCACATCGGCGCGCTTCACATCCGCCACCGAAAACCCGATAGGCCGCGAGCGCGACACGCGGTCGTAATAGGTGTCGAAGAGATAAACCTTGCCGCCGAACCCCACTTCGTAATTGGCGTTGCCGAGCCAGCGCAGAACAGCGGTATCGGATTTCGCGGGCAACATCGGGCCGCCGACAAGTGCTGGCGTGAGGCTGTCGCAGGCATCCTCGGCGGCGTGCGCGGCACAAGGTACGGCCAACAGCGCCAGCGTCATGAAAATCGACCGAAAGATCATCCCCGCCCCCATCGTCGAAACACCACTACGTTACCACAATCTCTCCAAACCCGGCCCGGCTGGATCGCGGCACAGTCCTGCAATAGTCTTCATCCAAGTTCGTCCCACACGAAGACGGCACCTCGGAGGAATATATGACGATCCGTATCCAGGCTCTCGCGGGAGCCGCGCTCCTTGCGTTGACCGCGCCACTTTATGCGGCCCCCGCAACAATGAAGGCCATCGTGCAAACCGGCGCGGGCGGCCCTGAGGTCTTGCAGATGCAAACACTGCCAACGCCGGAGCCCCGCATGGGTGAAGTGCGCATCCGTGTCGTCGCCGCGGCGGTCAATCCCGCCGATGTGCGGCTGCGCCTTGACGGCGCGTCACGCGACACGGCCAAGGCCGATGCCGACAAAGAACGGCCGCTCATCCCCGGACAAGACGTTGCCGGTTATATCGATGCGGTTGGCCCCGGCGTCACCGCGTTCAAGACCGGCGACAAAGTGTTCGCGAATTTGACCACGCGCAAAGGCTACGCCGAATATGTGGTGGCCTCGGCGGACGATGTCGCCATGAAGCCTACGAGCTTTACCTTCGAACAAACCGCCGGCATCCCGACAGCAGGCGTTGCCGCGTGGCGCGCCATCGAACAGGCAAAGCTGCAGAAGGGCCAGAAGATCGCGGTGATTGGTGCGGCCGGCGGTGTGGGCGACGTGGTGGTGCAATTCGCGCACGCGAAGGGCGCGTATGTCGTCGGCGATGGCGCAGCCTGGCAGAACGATTTCATGAAGCGCATGGGGGCGGATGAGATCGTGGACTACGACAAGGACGACGTCGCCGCGAAGATCAAGGACATGGACGTCGTTGTGAACACCGTGGGTGCCGAGAAGGACCACGTGCTGGCGTATGTGAAGCGCGGCGGCATTCTCATCAGCATCACGGGCCTGCCGACGAAGGAGCAATGCGCGGCTGCCGGCGTGAGCTGCATCGCCTACTCCGCCACGCAATATGATGGCCTGACGAAAAGCCAGACCTTGCCGATCCTCGCCAAGATGGCGGATGCCGGGCAATACAAAGTTGAGGTGGAAAAGGTGTTTCCGCTGGACCAAACGGGTGCTGCGCAAGAAGCGAGCCGCACGCGCACGGAAGGAAAGATCATCCTTTCCGTCACTTCGGAATCCAACAAGAAGTAACCGAACACAAAGTTGTTGCGCAAAAAAGCGGCGTCCGGTTCACCCGGACGCCGCTTTCATTTCTACGAGGTGGCAGATTTACGGAATGTAGACGTGCCCAGGAATGATCTTGAATTTGGTGCCTTTGCGCGCGCCCGTTTCCTGCGTTTGCATCACGTTCAGCGGCCGCGACACGACGTAATCGTGGCACACCACGTTGCCGCGCTCGTCGAGCGGATATTCATGCAGCATGCAGTTGTAACCCGCAGCACTCCAGAACCAAGTGCCTTCCTGCAATGGCCCCGGCCCTTCGCCGACGCGGCCCATCTCCTGATAGGTGTGATCGGGCATGTAATAGTGGTAGCGCAGCCGGTCGCCCGTGCCGGAGTTCTCGCCCGTCAGATCGGCATTCAGGATGTGCGTGTTGCCGTAATAGTTCTTCATGATCTCGGCTTCCTGCGCCGGGCTGGGCCGCTTGGTGGCGGCAGGCGCACTGGCCGGTTTCTTGAACCGCAGGACGAATTGATCGGCCTTGTCGCGCACGGCGAATTTGCCGGTTACAGGCTTGGTGTGATCATCCGATCCATCGGTAAGAATCTTGCTCTCGCCATCGAGCACGAAGCCTGCCGCCAGCGCGTCTTTCTTCACCACATCCGGATCAAGGCGATGCAGCTTGTCGGCGACATCAGCGGCCGCACCGGGTGCAGCGGCATAATCGACAACAGTGAACGTGCCGCCGGGTTTCAAATCCTGGAAGATCGATTTGTCGAGCGCTGCCACATCCACCGGCTTCGGTTTCGACACGCGCCCCGGCACGCCGGAATCGGCGGCCACCAGATCGCGGTAATACAATTCGTGCAGGCCATTCGCCGAGAACACCGCATCGATCTGTTCCGGCAGCGGAAGATCGCCGCCGTAATCGGCGAGGTTCTCCCAATTCACTTCCACGTTGCCGCGAAATTCCTGCACGTTCTCGAGCGCCAGCGCGATATCGACAGGCAGCACTGAGGTTTTCGCGCCGGGATAACAACCGACAATGCACTGTTCGGCATCTTCGTCCGGCACATAGGCCGGCGGTTTTCCCACACGCTGCATCTGGCGCGCACCGCGCGGCCCGCCGCCCGAGTTATCCGGCACCACCGCGTAGACTTTGCCCTTCGTGCCCACGAGGCGCGACAGGATGCGCGTGTAATAGGTGTCGCCCGGCACGAGATCGACAACGTGCATGCCCGGCTTGATCTGGGAGAAAGCGGCGATCTCGGCGGGATGGCGCACGGCGTCGCGCTCCGAATCCCAGCGCGTGCGGCCCATCAAATCCAGCGATTGGGTGACATAGCCCGGAACGGCATCGGCCGCGCCGCTCACATTCGGGCCCAACAGCAACGGCAAAGCCATTGCCGCCAACAAACTTTTTTGCGCGCGCATAACGCTTCTCCCTGGGTCGTGGTGCAGCTCGCCGGCCGCTTGCACGCGAGCCTATACGGAGCCCGCGCCGGGGCAAATGCTTGCCGGCAGAATAAAGTTTAGGCGAGCAGCGCGACGATGGCGTCGGCGAGCGCTACGGCAAGGCCTCGTGTAACCTTCGCGAAATCGCCAGCGTTTCCGTCAAAACCATTTCGGCTGTGCGGGGATTTTCAAAGCGTCCCGAGGCGGGCTGTGGGCAAAATGCGATTTGGCAATTGCGGCAAATCGTTAGACGGTATTTTTCGTCCTGCTCACTCGGAGTTGGACACAAATTCTTCGCCGCCCGGCTATGGACGCGCGCGCTTCGGCGCGCTTATGTGATTCCACAGATTTCAAACGATTGCATTGCGACCCACCGTTTTGGGCGACACGTCATTTGGGAGAGAACATCATGGTCACTTCGCATGGAATTCTGGCCTGGATCTTGATCGGTATCGTCGCCGGCTGGCTGGCGGGCAAGCTCACGCGCGGCGCCGGCTACGGCTTCATCGGCGACATCCTCATCGGTATCGTCGGCGCTTTCATCGGCGGCTATCTCGCAGGCGCTCTGCACATCGACGTGGAGGGCGGCATGATCGCCTCTATCGCCACGGCCACTGTGGGCGCTGTGATCCTTGTCGTGCTCTTGCGCCTGATCAAACGCGCCTAAATCGTCTTCAAGAGCGCGAAGCCGCGATCACATTGCGGCCACCGGTCGTGCGCTCGAACGTCACATTCAGGCCGTAGGCGCGTGAGAGATTTGCCGGTGTCATCACGGTGTCTACGGGTCCGCAGGTGAGTTGCGCATCCGCGATCATCGCAACCTTCTGCGCGATATCGAGCGCCTGATCGGGATCGTGCGTGGACAGCACGATCCCTAAGCTGTTCTTCGCCAACGCGCGAATGTGATCGAGCACCAGGATGCGGTTGCCCAGATCAAGGCTCGCCGTCGGCTCATCGAGCACAATCACGCGCGCATCCGCGTACATCTGACAAATTCGCGCCTCGCACAGAGCGCTCGCATCGCGTTGGATGTGGCTGGCGCACCGCTTGTGGCGGTGGATTCACAAGGTGCTGTGCTGTGGATCACGCCGGAGGGCGCCAAGCTGGTGGCCCGCGTGCTGGAAGGCCGCCGTGTCAACGACACCTATTGGGCCGAAAAAATCACCCCGGCACTTGCCCGCGTGTTGCACCAGAAACTGGTGAAGGTGTCGCTGCACGATGCCGTCACGAACCAGCTCTTCGCGTCTTATATTGGCGAAGGACGGCCCGGCGAGCACCTGATCCGCCTCAGCGACGGAACCGCCACGGGCGAGGAAGATATTCTGCGCAAGCATTTCGATTTGACCGCGCGGGAGGCCGAAGTGCTGCTGTGGATCACGCAGGGAAAATCGAACCGCGACGTTGCGGAAATCCTGTCCTGCAGCCCGCGCACGGTGAACAAGCATCTGGAGCAGATATTTCACAAGCTACATGTCGAAAACCGCACTGCGGCAGGCACCGTGGCGGTGCGGGCTCTGACCAACGGATAGCAGCAGAAGACTGTCGAAGCCGAGCCAGCCTTGTGTGCGGCGGGCATGGCCACCCGTCAGGCCTCAATCGCGGCTATTTCGTGCGCCCGACCGTGTTCGCCGATGTCACGCCCGACATGGAAATCACGTACGAAGAAATCATCGGACCGTTGCCCGACGTGATACCTAGATGTATACAACGTGCACAGGACATCGCTCGAACGCGGGCTACGCTTGGCCTCTCGAAAGCAGCGGCCCAAGCATCGTGTGAAAAACCCCGTCTCAACGAATGGGCGCTCTCGGGCAATTGGACGGTCGACAAAGAAAGCGCCGTGCTGAACAAGAAGGATGGCAGCATTGTGTATCGCTTCCATGCCCGCGATCTGCACCTTGTGCTGGGACCGGCGCCCGATGGAAAGCCGATCCGCTTTCAGGTCACCATCGACGGCCACGCGCCGGGCAACAATCGCGGCATGGATGCAGATCAGGACGGCATGGGAACCGTGACCTCCGAGCGCCTCTATCAATTGGTTCGCCAAAGCACGGCGACCGGCCCGATTGAGGACCACACGTTTGAAATCCACTTCTTCGATCCGGGCGTCGAAGCCTATTCTTTCACCTTCGGTTGAACATTGGAGATCCGACGCATGAAATCCTCTCTACTCCGCACCACTGCTGTCGCGGCTTTGGCCCTCGGCGCTGTTGCGCTCGCGCCGTCCCTAAACGCAGCCGAAGCCAGTCACATCATCCCCGCGCCCACGCAAGACGAACAGGCGGCGCCCGGCGCAACATCGGAAATCGCGGTTCTCGCGGGCGGTTGTTTCTGGGGCGTGCAAGGTGTGTTTCAGCATGTGAAAGGCGTGACAAACGCGGTCTCCGGATATGCTGGCGGGCAGAAGCAAACCGCGATCTATGAAGTCGTCTCCACCGGCGCCACGGGCCACGCGGAATCCGTGCAAGTCACCTTCGATCCGCGCGTCATCTCGTATGGGCGCATTCTGCAGATTTATTTCTCGGTCGCGCACAATCCGACCGAACTCAATCGCCAGGGGCCCGATGAAGGCACGCAATATCGCTCGGCGATTTTCCCGTTAACGCCCGAACAAGCGCAGGTCGCGAAGACCTATATCAACCAGTTGAATCAGGCCCGCGTGTTCGATGCGGCGATTGTCACCAAGATTGAACCGAACAAAACCTTCTACCCGGCAGAAGGCTATCATCAGAACTATCTGACGCTGCACCCGACGCAAGGCTATATCGCCTACAACGATCTGCCGAAGATCGGCGAACTCAAGCGCGTCTTCCCCACGCAATATCGTGACGATCCGGTGCTTGTCGCTTCCGCCAAATAGAACACGCGCGCGGTATATCTGCGCCATAGTTCACACGAGAAAAGACTCGCGGCCCACGAATGCACCGCGAGCCTTTTCTATTTCGGTAGCAACGTTCAGGCCTTGAGCGAGCCCATGTCGATCACGAAGCGATAGCGCACATCCGATTTCTCCATGCGCTCGAAGGCTTCGCCGATCTCATCCATGCGGATCATTTCGCAATCCGGCAGGATACTTTTCTCAGCGCAGAAATCCAACATCTCCTGCGTTTCCTTAATACCGCCGATCAGCGATCCCGAGATACGGCGACGGCCCATCAGAAGCGGCGCGGTGTGCGGTTCATCCAACAGCCCCACCTGCCCCACGATGGCGTAGGTGCCATCCACATCCAGCAACGGCAGATACGGGTTGATGTCATGCTTCACCGGTACCGTGTCGATGATGAGATCGAAACCGTTCTGGGCCGACGCCATGGCGGCTTCGTCGCTGGAGCAGAATTGTTCCTCGCCCTTCAGGCATTAATCGCAGTGCTGACAGCTATCGACCATGCAGCCGACGGCGACCGCATCGCCCGCTTTATAACGTTTCACGCCACTGCCGACCTCGACCACGCGGCCGACAATCTCGTGCCCCGGCACCATGGGATATTGGCTCCGACCCCAATCGTTGCGCGCCTGATGCAGATCGGTGTGGCAGATGCCGCAATACAGCACCTCCATCAGAATATCGTTGGCGCGCAGAGCGCGGCGCTCGAAGGCAAAAGGCGCAAGCGGTTTGTCGGCGGCCTGAGCGGCGTATCCGAGGGTTTTCATGAATTTCCTTTCA
>CAIYRG010000052.1 GCA_903928515.1 uncultured Alphaproteobacteria bacterium
ACCCTTGATGGACGAGATCGAGAAGCATCGCGCGGTGGCTGCGCGCGTGCGTTGGGCCGAACGAGTCTCCGACCGCCGCTGGGATCTGATGCTCGACGGCAAGGTTCAGGTGAAGCTGCCCGAAGAGGGTTGGCAGGCGCAGTTGGGCGAACTCGAACACCTAATCGTCGATAAAGGAATCCTGGAACGCGATATCGAAATGATCGACCTGCGATTTCCTGATAGTTACATATTCCACTTACGCAACGGTGATTCGCAGCCGGTGACGCGAGAGAGGCCGACATAGACATGGGCAGCATGGGGGATACGTTCCGCTTGCGGACGAATGGCGCCCGAGCCAGCACCGCGAAGCCCACCGCTTCGCGCGCGGGCATCGTTGCCGCGCTCGACGTTGGCTCGTCGAAAGTCGCCTGCATCATCGGCCGTGCGGAGCCCACCGGCATTCGCGTGCTGGGTGCTGCCTTACATGAATCGCAAGGCATCAAATCCGGCGCTGTGACCAGCCTGGAAGCCGCCGAAGAATCCATCCGCGAAGCCGTGGACGTGGCCGAGCAACTGGCCGATGTCCGCATCCAGGACGTGATCCTCTCGGTGCAATGCGGCCAGCCCAAGACGCTGTCGGGCCGGGCCGAAAAAGTTTTGAATGGCGCGCTGGTGACCGACGCGCATCTGCGCGAGATCCTGGCCGACGGCAAACGCCAATGCCGCGAACAGGGCTATGAAACCATCCAGGCCGCGGCGACGGGGTATGTCGTCGATCAGGCACGCGGCGTGCGCGATCCGCGCGGCATGTATTGCGACCGGTTGGGCGTGACCGTGCATGGCGTGGCACTGCGCTCCGGGCCTTTGCAAAATCTCCGGTTAGCCATCGAACGCTGTCATTTGCAGGTGAGCCGCCAGCTTTACGCGCCCTATGCCAGCGGACTTTCGACTCTGGCGCCCGATGAAATGGCGCTGGGCGCGACGCTGATCGATCTCGGCGCCGGCGTCACCTCGGTTGCCGTGTTCCTTGACGACGCGCTGGTCTATGTCGACTCCGTGCCGATCGGTGGTGCGCATATCACCGCTGACATCGCCCGCATGTTGACGACGCCGCTTCCCGCAGCCGAGCGTATTAAATCTTTGTACGGTTCCGCGCTGGCCGATCTGGAAACGGGAACTTCCGACATGATCGAAGTTCCACAGATGGGCGAAGACAGCAGCGAAGGCGGCCATCGCATGCGCCGCTCGCTGGTCACGCGCATCATCCAGGCGCGCGTGGAAGAAATCCTGATGGAAGTGCGTGACCGCCTGCAGAAGAGCGGTTTCGACGTGATCGCCGGACGCCGCGCGGTATTGACCGGCGGCGGCTGCCAATTGGCGGGCGTGCGGGAACTCGCCGCGCGCGTGTTGAACAAGCAGGTTCGCCTTGGGCGGCCGCAAACCTTTCCGGGCTTGGCTGCCGCAACGGCAGGCCCTGCTTATGCCACCGCTTTGGGATTGCTCATCGCCGGCGCGACAACCGCGCCCGAGACGATGTCGCCTGAAGCGCCGGAAGAATCACAACCGGAAAAGCGCGGCGGATTCGCACGCTGGTTCGGTAGTGCGTTGTTTGGTTGAAACCAGTTGGGTAGGGTGATGATGAGGACGAAAAAACAAAATACGTCCCTGGGGTGTCGGGTGAAGACCAAAGCGTTCTGTTCTGAACACGGAGGTTCGTCATGCCGATCAATCTAAAGGCGCCGGAAGTTAAGGAATTAAAGCCTCGCATTACGGTCCTCGGTGTCGGCGGCGCCGGTGGCAATGCGGTCAACAACATGATCGCCGCGAAGCTCGAAGGTGTCGACTTCGTCGTCGCCAACACAGACGCGCAGGCGCTTGCCCAGAACAAGGCGAGCCGCAAGATTCAGATGGGGGCACGCGTCACCGAAGGTCTCGGCGCGGGCGCGAAGCCCGATGTCGGCCGTGCGGCGGCGGAAGAATCTCTGGAAGAAATTCTGGAGCATGTCGGCGGCGCCCACATGCTGTTCATCACCGCCGGTATGGGCGGCGGTACGGGCACGGGTTCCGCGCCCGTCATCGCCCGCGCGGTGCGTGAGCTGGGCATCCTGACCGTCGGCGTCGTGACCAAGCCGTTCAACTTCGAAGGCGACAAGCGCATGCGCTCGGCAGAGCGTGGCCTTGAAGAGCTGCAGAATTACGTCGACACGCTGATCATCATTCCGAACCAGAATCTGTTCCGCATCGCCAATGAGCGCACGACTTTCGCGCAGGCTTTCTCGATGGCCGACGATGTGCTGCATTCGGGCGTGCGCGGCGTCACCGATCTGATGGTGATGCCGGGCCTGATCAATCTCGACTTCGCCGATATCAAGTCGGTGATGAGCGAGATGGGCAAGGCGATGATGGGCACGGGCGAAGCCGAAGGCGAAGGCCGGGCGTTGCGCGCAGCCGAAGCCGCCATCTCCAATCCGTTGCTCGACGATGTGTCGATGAAAGGCGCGCGCGGCGTGCTGATCAACGTGACGGGCGGCCCCGATCTGATGCTGTTCGAAGTTGACGAAGCGGCGAACCGCGTTCGCGCCGAAGTCGATCCCGACGCCAACATCATCTTCGGCAGCACGATCGCGGAAGACATGGAAGGCAAGGTTCGCGTGTCGGTGGTGGCCACCGGCATCGACGCCGAAATGTTCGTCAAGGACAAGCCGGAGAAATTCGGCATGAACGTGGAACGCTTCCCCGCGCGCAAGCGCCCGGAAGATGTGGCACCGACGGCTGCTGCCGTGCGTGCGCAGGCTCCGGCCGCAACGGCGTCTGCCGCTGCGTTGCGCGAAGCCTCGGCCAAGATGATCGAGCAAGCCGCCGCGAGGGCGACGTCTATGCCCGCACAGCAAAGCCCCGTGCATGTCCAACAGGAAGCGGTCGCCCAGCATTTCACCGCCGAAGCCGCGATGGATGTTGAGCCTATCGAGTTGACGGAAGAACTTCCGCCGATGCCTGCACGCCAAGCCGAGCCGATGGCGCGGCCCGTGGCTGCAGCGCCGGAGAAGAAAAAGGGCGGCTGGATTTTCGGTAGCCGCAAGAAAGAAGCAAAAGCCGAAGCGGCTGCGGCACCGGCGCGCACGGCACCGCAACGCAGCGCTACGGCCCAACCGCAGCAGCCGACGCAAGCTGCCAGGCCGCAACCGGCGGACGCACCGCGTTCGCAGGATGACGATCTGTTCGGCGGCGTGACCGAGGATGACCGGTTCGAAATCCCGGCCTTCCTGCGTCGCCAGGCCAACTAAAACGTATCGGACGTGGCGCCAGACGCCACGCTGGATTAGGAAAAGGGGAGAACTTTGGTTCTCCCCTTTTTTTTGGCCTTTTTTCTTTGGCCCTTTTCATTGGGACACGTGATGACGAAACGCCGGACCTTAGGTGCACCTGCTGAGGCCGATGGCATTGCGCTCCATGCCGGAACGCCGGTGCGGCTGCGTCTGCTCCCCGCGAGCCCCGGCTCCGGCATCACCGTGCGGCGCACCGACACGAACGGCGAAGCTGTTGCGGCGCTGTGGAGCAACGTGACCGACACGCGGCTGAACACCGTGCTCGGCGGCGTCGGCGTGATCGAGCATGTGATGGCAGCGCTTGGCGGTGCCGAGATCGACGATTGCGTGATGGAAGTGGACGGGCCGGAGCCTCCTGCGATGGATGGCGCGGCGGCCGCCTTCCTGGCGCTGATCGCAGGCGCAGGCGTGCGGGAAAGCGATGCGCCGCGCGAAGTATTGCGTGTGCTGAAGCGCATTGAGGTGAGCGACGCGCAAGGCGCGCGCGCCTCTCTGGCGCCTTCCGAAAACTACGAATTCTCCTTCGAGATCGATTTCCCGATTGCGGGCATCGGCCGCCAAACCTTCGACTGGATTTTCTCAGCCGAAAATTTCGCGCGCGACATCGCGCCCGCGCGCACGTTTGGGAGGTTCAAGGACAGGGAGAAGCTCAACGCGGCCGGGTTTGGGCGCGGGGCGAGTCTCGACAACACGTTGGTGTTCGACGGCGAACGTTTGATGAATCCGGAAAAGCAAAGCTTCCCCGACGAATTCGTGCGTCACAA
>CAIYRG010000053.1 GCA_903928515.1 uncultured Alphaproteobacteria bacterium
ACTATTTTCCTCAATCTGAATTTTCAGACCTACCCTACGCTTCGAATCTCCTTCCATATTTTGAAGCAAGCTTGAAAGCGATGACTGAACCGCCGCTTCCGAGGCAAGCCGCAGTCAGATATGCAATCCGAGTGAGTTGGTTCTCGTCCTTCTCGGGTTATGAAACTATCCGCATTGAGCAGCCTGCGAATGGAAGAATCCAAGCAACGTATAAGAGATACGGACCTGTGCCCGGTAGAAAATTGATGCGAACAGGGTATTCGCAACGGACGGTGGCGGACAGAAAAATTGCGGCGTTAAAAGAAGTAGTAAATTCGAACGACTTCTTTTCCTTGGACAACGAGCAAGATGTAATCGCGTCGGATGGAACGGATCGTCTCATTGAAGTATTTGACGGACAGAAATATCACGTCGTTTATAGAGTAGGCCCCTTTTCGAAGCCGATCGAAGACATCGCGCATGCGGCGGCATCCGCTGCTGGCGTTAGCGTCGCTTTGGATACCGATTAGAGGAACAAACGCATGTCCAAATCGAATCTCCCGCATGTCGCCGTGATTGGCTTCGGTGAAGTCGGCCGCATCTTTGCGGAAGATTTCCTGAAAGCTGGCGTGGAGCGCGTCACTGTGTTCGACACGGCCTTCGCCGATAAGAACTCCGACGCCTCCAAGGCGCTGACGCATTATAAAGTCGTGCCCACAACGTCCGCCATCGAAGCGGTGAAGGACGCCGATCTCGTGTTCACCTCGGTGACGGCGGCGAACACGCTAGCGGCCGCGCAGTCGGTGGCGCCGGGCATCAAAAAGGGTGCGTATTATCTCGACATCAATTCCGCGTCTCCCGGCGTGAAGCGCGAGGCTAGCGAGATCATCAACAAAGCCGGTGGCCGTTACGTCGAATCCGCCGTCATGGTCGCCGTGCCGCCGCACCGCATCGCCTCGCCGATGTTCTTAGGGGGAACGCACGCGAAAGATTTCATGGCGCTGGCCGAGCCGCTCGGTTTCAAGCTCACCTTTTTCTCCGAGGAAATCGGGCGCGCCTCATCGGTGAAGATGTGCCGCTCGGTCATGATCAAAGGCATGGAATCCCTCATCACCGAATGCATGCTCACCGCCCGCACGCTGGGCGTGGAGAAGGAAGTCCTGGCGTGCCTGGGCGAAACATTGCCCGTTCCCGATTGGGAGAAATTCGCCCGTTACATGCTCACGCGCACGCTCCAGCACGGCAAACGCCGGGCCGAGGAGATGCGCGAAGTGGCCAAAACCGTCGAAGAGGCGGGCGTCGAGCCGCGCATGGCTTCGGCCATTGCGGTGCGCCAGGATGACAGCTATTTGCTGGGGCGCGGCTTGGATCTTTCTCAAGGTCTGGCCGACCTCGTTGACGCCATGCGCGCAGCGCAAGACACACAGAAAAAAGCAGCGGAGTAATTCATGCCGACAGCATTGATCATCGGGGCCTCGCGCGGCCTGGGCCTCGGTTTGGCCGAAGAGTTTGCCGCTCGCGGTTGGAATGTCATCGCCACGGCGCGCGATCCGGCGAAAGCCGACAAGCTGTACGC
Organism: uncultured Alphaproteobacteria bacterium; assembly: GCA_903928515.1. GTDB lineage: Bacteria > Pseudomonadota > Alphaproteobacteria > Micropepsales > Micropepsaceae > CAIYRG01. The sequence goes on from CAIYRG010000053.1 coordinate 1,556, forward strand.
GCTGACCATGCGCACGCAAGGCCAGGTCCGCGTCGAGAAGGCCGACATCGACAAGACCGAAGATATCGAAGCACTGCATGAGCGCTTGAAAGACATCACGCTTGATGTGCTTTACATCAACGCCGGTATTGGCGGTGATCGCAGCAAGGACGCGCGCACGTGGACGCGTGACGATGTGGCCGACGTAATGATGACGAACGTGTTCCGCACCATCGGCGCGGCCATGATTTTTCAGGATCGCGTGACGACCGGCACCGGTGTGATCGCGTTCATGTCGTCGCGCGTCGGTTCGGTGTCCTTCGCGCGCAAGCGTCCGGAACACGAAGATCTCTATCGCGCGAGCAAGGCGGGCCTGAATGCCATCAGCCGCAGCTTCCAAATGCGTATGCCCGATCAGTCGGTTACCGTTCTCTCCGTTTCGCCGGGCTTGGTGAAAACCGATCTCACGGGTGATCGCGGCGAAATCGATGTGCCGACGGCGTGCAAAGGCGTGGTCGATCTGGTGCTGAAAGCCGCCGGCACGCAGAAGCACGGCTACTTCCGTTACGACGGCGAAGAACTGCCCTGGTGAGCGAAGGGCAGGCGGGCGATGAGGGTGAATGGCTGGCGCTTTGCCAGCTGGACGACATCGTCCCGAAAACCGCCAAACACTTCGACACGGGCGCAGGCGGCATCGGCGTTTTCCGTTTCGAAGATGGCCGCCTGTTCGCTATCGAAGACCGCTGCCCGCACGCCTACGCGCTGCTCACCTTCGGCTTGATGGACGCGGCTAAGGAATCGGTGATGTGCCCGTTGCACGGCTGGCGCATCAGCCTGACCGATGGCGAGGTGAAATTCCCGGCCGAATCCTGCATGGGCGTCCGCACCTATGAGGTGCGGGTCAGGGACGGACAGGTGGAAATGCGCGCCGAACCGAAGACAAAACCCGCGGAAAATATGCCCGAAGGCCTGGCCGGTTAACGGCCTGCGGCGGTGGCGCGCACTCTCAAATTGCTCTAAATTCCGGACACAAATCGGGGACAGGAACACGGCATAACGCCCCCCGAGAGGTCTCAATCAGTTTCAAGGAAAAGACATGGGCAAGCTCCGCCACCTCGCGATCATCGTGAAGGATCTGGAAGCCTCCGCGCAATTCTACGAGAAGAACCTCGAGATGAAGCGCGTGAAGAACGTGCCGAACGCCGCCGTCTATCTCTCCGACGGCGTGATGAATCTGGCGTTGCTGAATTACGACCTCGTGAACCGTCCCGGCTCGAAGACCGCCGATGGCGTGGTGGGGCTGCACCATTTCGGTTTCAAGGTCGACGATCTGGACGGCACCGGCGAGAAGATCAAAGAGAGCGGTGGGGTCTATTGCTACGAATTCGGCGAGCCCGACAGCCTGAACTACGAACGCAAATTCCGCGATCCCGAAGGCAACATGTTCGACATTTCGGACAAAGGCTGGTTCGGCGCGCTCAACGAATAGAAGCAGTTACGCAAACTGCTAGCGAACAATAAGGGAGGTCACATGTCCGCCACGGTTTTCACCAATGTCTCGATCTATGACGGCACCGGCTCCAAGCCGTTTCCCGGCGAAGTGCGCGTTGAAGGCAAGCGCATCATTGCCGTGGCGAAGACGCCGGAGAAGCTGCCGCGCGACGGCGCGAGGCTGATCGATGCCGGAGGCATGACGTTGATGCCGGGCCTGATCGACGGCCATTCGCATCTCTGCTTCATCTCGGCGATTGATCGCATCCAGAAGGATGAGATGCCTCCGATGGAGCGCCATTTCTATTACATGCTCCACAACGCCAAGACGCTGATCGATTACGGCTTCACCAGCATTTATTCCGGCGGTGCGGTGCGTCCGGCGCTGGAATGCGCGCTGCGCGATGAAGTGAAGGCGGGTTGGGTTCCGGGTCCGCGCATCAAGGCGTCGTCCTTCGAGCGTTCGGTGTCGGGCGAGCGCAACAAATGGGAAATGAGTTACGACGAAGCGCTGCAATTCGTGCGCGACATGGTCGACACGGGCGTGGATTCGCTCAAGCTTGTGATCGACGGTCATGGCGCGCGCAATCCGGCGCATTGGGAAGATTTGAACTACGACGAGAAGACCATCTCCGAAATCACGCGCCAGGCGCGCGAAAACGGGATGTCCACCTCGGCGCACACCTTCACCGCGGGCGGCATCAAACGCGGCGCCCGCTGCGGCATCCGCGTTCTCTATCACTGCCAATTTGCCGACGAAGAAGCGCTGGATTTGATTTCCGCGCGCGGGGACGACGTGTTCGTCGGCCCCACGGTCGGCGTATCCTATGCGGGCCGCGAAGAGGCGTTGAAGCGTGCCAACGGCAATGAAGAAGAAGCGCGCCAGAAGGCCGGCGGTTTCCGCATCATGGATGCGTATCACAAAGTGCTGCCGGAATTCCGCAAGCGCGGCTTCAAGTTGACCATCGGCGGCGACTACGGCTTCCCGTTCAACCCCATCGGCCGCAACGCGCGCGATCTCGAAATCCTGGTCAAGGAATTCGGCTTCGATCCGGCGGAAGCGCTCACCTACGCCACGAAAAACGGCGGCGACATCATGGGCATGAAGGAGGAACTAGGCCTCATCAAGCCGGGTTATCTCGCCGACATTCTGCTGGTCGATGGCGACGTCATCGCCGATATCGGCATTCTACAGAACAAAGATAAGCTCGCGATGATCATGCAGGAAGGCAAAGAATATAAGCCCTTCCGCGCGCGCCAGGCGTTGCCGATGGCAGCCGAATAAGCATTCACTTCACGTCATAAGAAAAGCCCGTCACCTTCCGGTGGCGGGCTTTTTGTTTGCGCGTTATGCGTTCAGCGATCCAACAAACCCTTCGCGTCCGCTTTCGTCACGGGGCCGGGGAAGGTCAGCGTGTAGGCGAAGATATCCGCCAATTCCTGATCGCTCACCACCTTCGAAGAATAGGGCGGCATCTGATCGACGGGATTGCGCACTTCGTTGGAAAACACCACCCACGGAATGGCCGTCGGCTTCTGCCCGATGGCGGGGCCGGTGGATGCACCGGCACCTTGCGTGCCGTGGCATTGGTAACAGCCGTTACGTTTGAACAGCATCTCGCCGTTCTTGGCGTCGCCCTTGGGCGTTTCTTGCGCCTGCGCGGCAACCGTGAGAGCGAGGGAGACGAGAAAAGCGAGTTTTGCGGTTTTCAGCTTTCCAGTTTTCATGGGGCGTTCTCCTCAGCGGCCTTGGGTGTGAACGTCGACGAGGCAAGGCTCGCCTTTCTTCACGATCTCGACGGCCTTCTTCAGTGCGGGCCCAAGATCCTTCGGATCGGTGATGGTGCCGAACGACGCCATGCCGAGTCCCTTGGCGACCTGTGCGAAGTCGATGGGCGGATTGTCGATCTCGCAACCGATATGCGCGCGGTCGATGCCGCGATTGCGCCGGTTCGCCATGCGTTGCACCGTCATCAATTCCTGATGATAGGCGCGGTTGTTGTGCATGACGGTGAGCGCGGGCAGATGGCTGTGCGCGGCGGTCCAGAACGAGCCCGGATTGTACATGCAGTCGCCGTCGGTCTGGAACGCAACCGTGATGCGTCCCTGCTCGCGGTTTGCGATGGCCGCACCGGCGGTGGCGGGCGGGCCGTAGCCCAAGCCGGCAGCACCCGAGCCGCCAATGTTGTGCCATGGTTTGGAGAGATCCCACAGGCGCTGCGGCCAACCGGAGATGAAGCCGGAATCGTTGCCGGCCATGCCCCAATCGGTGCCCTTGATGGCCTCATAGGTCTCCATGCACATGCGCGCAGTGGAGATCGGCGAGCCGTCCCAGCCCGAGAGTGCGGCGGTGCGCGCCGCATCCAGCATTTGCGTGTGTTGTTCGCCGAAGCGCTTGCCGCGGGTCTCGAACGACGAGCGGTTGGTGCCGGTGAGGATCTTCTTCACCGCTTCGGTGAGGTAGGGCACGGTCCATTGGCTCGCCGCGGAGATGGAGATCGTCTCGTCCGCGTAGCGCCCGTAATCCTGCATGTTCGAATGAATTGCGGTGTCGCGCGCATAGATCGAGATGATCTTCACATCCGGCTTGCCGGTGTGATCGGAGTAGGGCTCCACATCGTCGTGGATGCGGTGCGTGAGTCCCCAGACATCCGACACTTCCAACGCGAGGATAACATCGGCCTGGCCGATCAACTGCCGCCCGCGGTCGCGCATCGCCAGCGGATGGCGCGAGGGGAAGTTCATGCGCAGGCCCTGATCGATCACCGGGCATTGCAGCGTCTCAGCGAGCGCCACGAGGCCGTCGATGCCGGCCTGCGTGAAGGTGTGGCGGCCCGCGACGATCACCGGGTTCTGTGCGTTCACCAGCAGCTTGGCCGCTTCATCCAACGCATTCAGATCGCCGATGGGCGGTGTGATGTCGGGCTTCTTCGGGATTTCCAATTTCTCTTTGGAATTGAAGCCTTTACGTGGGCCTTCTTGAAGGTCTGCATCAACCACCAGCAGCACCGGCCCGTAGGGTGGCGTCATGGCGATCTTGTAGGCGCGGGTTAGCGATTCCGCGAAATGCTGCAGGCTTGCGGGCTTGTCGTCCCACTTCACGAAGTCACGCACGACCGTCGCGGGGTCGATGGCGGCATGCCAGTAGTCGACGATGCTGCCGCGCGTTTCGATGTTCATCCAATCGCCCACCAACGCGATCAGCGGCGCCTGATCGGCCCAGGCGTTGTAGATCGCCATCGAGGCGTGCTGCAGGCCTACCGTGCCGTGCGAGAGCATGAACATCGGCTTGCCCGCCGTCTTGGCATAGGCATGGCACATGGCCACCGATTGCTCTTCATGCGTGCAGGTGTGGTAGTCGATCTTCAGATAATTGATGAGCGACTCATGCAGGCCGCGCATCGCCGCACTCGGATTGGCCGCAACGTGGTCGAGCCCGAGATTCTTGATGACGTCGCACATGAAGTCCGAACCCGGATCTTCTTGAAGCTTGTCGCTCTCGGTGCGCGGCATGGTTTCGCGCGCCAGATCCGGCGGTGCGGCAGCGGATGGGCGAGGCGCTTGCGGCGGGTTCGGCGGCGTGTGCGATGGCTCTTCGCCCGCGAACGCCGTCAGCGGTGCAGCGGCGGCCAAAGGCGCTGCAACGGCGGCACCCTTCAACAAGCCACGACGATTGAGATTGGGACCGCTTTGCGGTTTGCCCATGCTTGCCTCCCTCGATCTTATCTTATCCGCCCCTTGTCCAGGGGTGCTTGGAATCCATCCAATCTTACGCAGGCTGTCGCGTAAAGCCCGAATCGCTGCGGGTTGGAGGATTGGCTATTTGCTGGCGATGGCGACGACGATGTTCACCGCAACTGCGAGAAGCCCCGTGTTGATGAAGAACGAGGCGATGCCGTGGATGATGGTCAGCTTGCGGACCGGCGTGGAGGTGACTTGCACGTCCGACACCTGCGTGGTCATGCCGACCACGAAGGAAAAGTAGAGGAAATCCCAGCCGCCGGGATCGTCGCATGCGGGGAACTTGAGGCCGCCGGCATCGACCCGGCGATCCGGATCGTCGTCGATGTCGGTGTAATATTTGTGCGCGTAATGGAAGGCTTCCATCGTGTGCAGCATCGCCCAGCCCAATGGCGCGCTTAACACCGACAAGACCAGGCGCGGCGTGTCGTTGGCGTAATCCTTCAGCAACGCGAAGATCAGATAGAGGCTGAAGGTGATAGCGCTGAGCGTGACCAGCGTGATGATCCACGCGCCTTCGTCATCGCATGCCGCCAGTTCGCGCAGATCCTTCGGCGAAGAGTTGGCGGCCAGGATGAAGATCAAGAGCACGTAGCTGCCGAAGAACGCATCCGCCGCGATGGGCAGTTGCAGGCGTGGCACAAAAAAAGACGCGGCCGCCCATGCAGCCGCGCCTATTACAATCGATGTATAAAAGTACCGGTGACGCCAAAGCTGCCAGTTCATTAGGCGTCCCACCCGGAGATGAGTTTCGGGTGGGACGCCATGATGAGCGTTAAGCGGCGTCCGGCAACCACGCCATGGCGCGGATTTCCGGCAGGCGGCGCGACAGCGCCGTCCAGCTTTCGCCGCCGTCGGTCGA
>CAIYRG010000054.1 GCA_903928515.1 uncultured Alphaproteobacteria bacterium
GCTGATACAGGATGTTCTCGATCAAGCCCGCACGCGCGGGTGGGCCAATGTCTATTGGATGACCAAGTCCGATAATGCGCGTGCGCGGCAGCTTTATGATCGCTTCGCGGATGCTGATGGTTTCGTGCGCTATCGGATTGCCATTCCAGCGATCTGAGCAATCTCACCAGTAATCCTTGCTGTCATGCCCGCGAAGGCGGGCATGACAGTGAGGGTAGGAGCGGAAGATTAGATATATCGAAAAAATGGGGTGGGTCTTGACGGGCGCATAATTAGATATATCTTTTAATTCGATATAGCGAATAAACGGCTATATCGAATTGGAGAAACTATGAGACTGTTCAAACACTTACACGATAACGCCCACTTTCATCGCCATATGCGGGCTGCCATTCATGGCGGACGTGGGCGCGGCGGGCATGGTCACGGCCGGTTCGGCCGTCCTGGACGCATTCTGGGCCACGGGGAGCTTCGCTTCCTCTTGCTGGCCCTGATCGCCGAGAAGCCGCGTCACGGCTACGACCTCATCAAAGCCATCGAAGAGAAGGTCGCGGGCGCCTATTCCCCCAGCGCCGGTGTGATCTATCCCACGCTCACATTGCTCGATGACATGGGCTGGGTCCGCACTGAGGCGGCTGCGGATTCCAAGAAGCTCTTCACGATCACGCCCGAAGGCACGCTTTCCTTGCAGGCCAACAAGACGCTGATCGACGACATCTTCGCGCGATTGGAATTGGTGCGCGCCAATGTCGGCGGTAACGCTGGGACCGAGGCTGACGAAGAGGGCGAGACGCCGGAAGGCGAATGGGCCGATCCGCGCAGCTTCCGGGGCTTTGCCAAAATTCCCGTGATGCGCGGCTTCAAAGCGATCCGTCGCGCGTTGCGCGGCAAATTGTGGTCTGGCTCGCTGACCGAAGCGCAACTCACCGCCATCGTCGCGATTCTGGAAGACGCCGCGAAGAAGATCTCGGAGGTTTGATATGACGCAATCGACCGCGCGCATCGCCACGCCTTTGGCGAGCCGTTATCTGCAGCAACTCTGCAAGCACTTCGCGCACAAAATGCCGGTGGATTTCACACCCGAACACGGGCGCATCGAATTGCGTTCCGGCGTTTGCGTGCTCGATGCCGAGGCTGACACGCTGGTGCTGCATGTCGAGACGCCGGATGAATCCGCGCTCGAGAATTTACAGGAGGTGGTGAAGCGCCACCTCGAACGCTTCGCCTGGAAAGACGTGCCGCAGTTCAAGTGGGTGAGGCAATAAGCTCACCATGGCCGCCCTTGCGAAGCGCAACTTTTCTAAGCGCTTCGCTACTAAGAAAAGCTAGCGGGGCGGCCACCCAGCGGCGCACGATAGTGCGCCAATAAATCTTTCGCTCGCAGACGCTCGCGAACTGGGTGGCCGGGTTAAACCCGGCCATGGTGAGAGTTGGAAACAAAAACGGGGCCGGTGATCCGGCCCCGTTTTATTGTGCGTGGCAGAAGAGCCTAGCTCTTCTCAGGGTGATCCTTCGCCCATTTCTGAACGACGGCCAGTGTGTTCGGCACGTGCTGATCGGGCGCGCGGTCGGTGAAGGTGTAGAGAACCTCGCCGGTCGGCGCGATCACATACGACGTGCGGTCGGCATGGTCGGGATTGTCGCTCGACACCGCGTCATAGGATTTCATGATGCTTTGATCGGCATCGGCGGCGACCGGGAATTTGCCGCGACATTCGGAATCCGAAAACTTGTCGAGCTTGTCGATGGGATCATGCGACACGCCGATCACGGTGGCACCGGCCGCTGTGTATTGATCCATCGCATCGGCGAAATTGTGCGCCTCGATGGTGCAGCCTTTCGTGAACGCCGCCGGATAGAAATAGAGCACCACGGGGCCTTTCTTCAGCGCGTCCGCAAGCGTGAATTTGAATTCCTTGCCGCCCAGCGAGGCAGGCGCGCTGAACAGCGGCGCCTTCGCACCGACCATCAACGAGGCATAGGCGGGAACGGCGATCGCAGCGGCAAGCAGCGATCCGATGATGCCAGTCTTCACAATGACAGTCTTCACGATGGTTTTGTTCATGATGTCCTCCTGGAAATGTCGGTTGCGCGGGAAGCCTCTGATCAAGGCCGGGCAAAAGGCGCACCGTGTATGAGCGTTCGGCGCGCAGTATGGCGTAACTTGTTCCCCAAATTAAGACGGTTGGAATGTAATCCACCCCCCGCAAAGACGGGTAGTTATGCCCGGTTGCGCTTGTTAGACGCGCAAGCCCCACGGTAAATTCCCCGAAGCCCGGCTGCTTGGACGAAACCGGGATCTTCAGGACGGTCCAAGGCCGCAGGGCCGGGGCCAAAGCCGACATTCAAAGGAATAATGATGGCGTCGTATGACGGGATTGATCTTTCACCGCTTTTTACGCCCGTCGCGATTGGGCGCCTGACGCTTGCCAACCGCATCGTCATGGCGCCGATGACGCGCGAGAAATCGCCCGGTGGTATTCCAGGCGAGGATGTTGCCGCCTATTACCGCCGGCGGGCCGAAGGCGGTGTGGGGCTGATCGTCAGCGAAGGCACAACAATAGGTCACGACACGGCCTCCTATCACACCAACATTCCCAACGTGCACGAAGCTGACGCGTTGGCCGGTTGGTCGCGCGTGTGCCGCGAAGTGCATGAAGCGGGCGGGCGCATCGCCGCACAGCTTTGGCATGTGGGCGCGCACCGCGTGCCGGGCCATGAGCCCCATCCCGGTGTGCCGCCGTCGAGCCCATCGGGCCTGAAGAATGCCACCGACAAAATCGGTGAGCCGATGAGCGAGGCGGATGCCCAAGCCATCATCGCCGCCTTCGGGCGTGGCGCTGCCGCCGCCAAAATGGCCGGGTTCGATGCGGTCGAACTCCACGGCGCGCATGGCTATTTGATCGATCAATTCTTCTGGGCCGCCACCAACACGCGCGACGACAAATGGGGCGGTGCCGATGTGGCTGCGCGCGCCCGCTTCGGCGTGGAAATTGTGCGCGCGGTGCGCGAAGCGGTGGGCGCGGAGTATCCGGTGCTGTTCCGCTTCTCGCAGTGGAAGCTCGGTGATTACACCGCGAAATCCATTCCCACGCCGAACGATCTGGAAGCGTTGTTGGGCCCGCTCACATCTGCGGGCGTCGATGCGTTCCATTGCTCGACGCGCCGCTGGTGGACGCCGGAGTTCGACGGTTCATCTCTGAACCTTGCAGCCTGGGCGAAGAAGCTGACGGGCAAGCCTGCGATTACCGTGGGCAGCGTCGGCCTGACGCTGGAGCCGAACGACGAAACCGCCAAACGCGAGGAGATTGTCCCCTTCGCGCGCGAGCATCTGAAGCTGCTGGTGGATTCCATCGCACAAGGCGATTTCGATATGCTGGCTGTGGGGCGCATGCTGCTCGCCAATCCCGATTGGGCCAATCAGATTCGCGCCGGAAACGTCGCGGGCATCAAACCGTTCGCACGCCGCTACACCGCGACGCTGACATAAGAGAGGAAACGACAATGGCCGATATGATTTATAAGCCGGTGGCGACTTCGGCTGCCGAGGAAGGCGTGAAAGATCTGCGCGCCAAGATGCTGGCGAAGAAATTCTGGATCATCACGACGAAACCGGTCGCGCCGCCTGAGGAAGTTGGCAAATATCTGCGTGAACATCTGGAGAGCCAGATACGCTTGGAGAAATCGGGCGTGTTGTTTGCCGCCGGGCCGGTGCGCGATCCGCAAGGGAACGTCGAATACGGCATGTTCATCCTGCGCTGCAAAACCGAAGACGAAGCGCGCGCCATTGCCGATGCCGATCCCATGCACAAAGCAGGTGTTCGCAAATACGAGTTGCACACCTGGTCGATGAACGAAGGCCGTGTGAACATCACGATTGATGCGTCGGACAGCACGTATAATTTCGCCTAAGAAAAAAAAACACATAACATTCGGGGGGGAGATGATGCAATTCGTGAACCGCGCTGCGGGCTATGCGGCGGTGTTTCTGTGCGGTGCGCTGATGACGGGATTGTCCGAGCGCGCCTATTCGCAATATGCCGGCTCACCGGGTTACACGGGCACCAACAATCTCCCCGTGGGCCGCAAGCCGTTGCGCAAGGATTTGTGGTTCTACATCGAGAACGACGTGCCGAATTGGAAGGGCGCGCCGGACATCGCCAAACGCCACATGGCGCACCAGATCGACATGGAAGATCGCGGCCAAATGTTCGGCGGCGGCCCTGTGGAAGATGCGTCGGGTAAGCACGAATACGGCCTCGTCATCATCCGCGCCAAGGATGCTGCGGAAGCGAAGGCCATTGTCGAAGCCGACCCCATGCAGAAGGAAGGCGCGCGCACCTACACGCTGCATCATTGGCAAATGAATGAAGGTTCGCTGGGCGTGAAGCTCAATTATTCCACCGGAACGTTTGAGCTGGACTAACGCCTCTCGCGCAATTCCAATCTGTGCAAACCCTAGGAGGGTGCTACAGTCCCGCTACAATAAGAACAGCATGTAGGAACCTTGGGGGAAGCCATGGCGTCCGTTGTTGCAGGCACTCCGCGTCAAGCGGGGATGCGTGAGGGTATTGCCGTCACCGTCTGTTGCGCGTTGCCGTTGATCGCCTCCGTGGCGCTCACGCCCGTGCTGCCGAAGATGATGGAGCATTTCAAGGACGTGCCCAATTATCGCTATTGGGTGCCGTTCATCACGCTGGTGCCCGCGCTCTGTGTGGGTTTGCTGTCGTGGTTCGTGGGCATGCTCGCCGATATCTTCGGCCGCCGCACATTGCTGCTGCCCGCGCTGATCGTTTACGCGATCTTCGGCATCGCGCCGATGTTCCTCGACAATCTCTTCGTCATCCTGGCCACGCGTGTGGGCTTGGGCCTTGCCGAGACCGTGATTATGGTCGTCTGCACCACGCTGATCGGCGATTATTTCAAAGGCAAGGATCGCGCGAAATGGTTGTCCAATTGGACGGCGGGCGCATCCATTTCCGTTCTTGGTTGCGTCGTGGTTGGCGGCTATCTCGGCAATTACGGCTGGCGCGCGCCGTTCGTGCTGTATCTATTGAGCCTTGTCTGTTTCGTCGGCATCTGGTTCTTCACGTTCGAGCCGCAGGCCGATGTTGAAGAACAAACTCAGAAGGTAAGCTGGTCGGGATTTCCGTTCGCGGCCATCATCGGCATCGCCGCGTTCACCGGCTTCTACGCGATGCTCACCACGATCATCACGCTGGCGGGCAGCATCTCGCTCACCGAGATCGGTGTGCACAATCCCGGCACCATCGGCCTGATCACGGCGTTCATCACGGTGGCTGCGATCATCAGCGCGTTGCTGTATCGCAGTTTCTCGCAGCTTGCGGTCTCAGGCCTGCTCGCCATGCAATATTTTCTGATGGGTTGCGGCTTTATCCTGATGTCGTATTCGCCGAACGCGGGCGCGTATATCGCGGCGGCGTGGCTGACGCGCACGGGCTCGGGCATGACGCTACCCACGTTGACGAATTGGGCGATGCGCTATTTGCCGTATCACCATCGCTCGCGCGGCATGGGAATCTATCATTCCGGCTTCAATATCGGTCAGGCCTGCACACCGTTCCTGATGACGTATCTGCAGATTCATTGGTTCGGCGGGCGGATGATTTCGGTGTTTCAGGTTGTCGGTGTCGCCGCGCTGCTGATCTGCATCTCAGCACTTGCTTATTATGTGACGCATGGGCGGCAGCAAGCACTTCTCGCCGCCGCACCGGCCGAGTGACTTCACGCATCCGGGGGGATTCGTTTGTTGAGCAACACCATAAGCGGACGTAAGGCTGGCACTTTGCAAGGCCTCGCGCTGGCGTTGCCCATCACGTTGCCCGTAATGGGCTCGGCGATGCTGGCGCCGGTGCTGCCCCAGATGATGGCGCAATTCAAAGATGTGCCGAACCACGAATTCCTCGTGCCGATGCTCATCGCGGTGCAGGCGATCTTCATCGCTATCTTCGCGATGCCCGCGGGGGCGCTTGCCGATGTGATCGGGCGGCGGCGGCTTCTGCTGATCGGTATGGTCGGCTATGCGTTCGCCGGGATCGCGCCGATCTTCCTCGGCGACTTCTACGTGATCCTGGGCACGCGCTGCGTGGTGGGCATCTGCGAAGCCATCGTGATGACCTGCGGCACCACCATGATCGGCGATCTGTTCAAGGGCGAGAGCCGCGAGAAATGGCTGGCGACGCAAAGTGCGGTGTCGGCCATCGCGGCGGTGATCCTGTTTCCCATCGCAGGCTTCCTGGGCAATTACGGCTGGCGCATGCCGTTCTGGATGTACGGGTTCAGTCTCGTGTTGGCGTGCGGCGTGCTCTTCTTCACCTGGGAGCCTGAGCCGGAAGATTCTTCTGAGAGCCGAGTAAGCTGGGCAGGCTTTCCGTGGGCTCATGTTCTTGGCGTCTGCGCGCTCACCATTCTGGGCGCGATCCTTTTCTATGTGTTCGCACTGGAGCTATCGATTGCTTTCACCGAAACCGGTGTGACGAAACCCTCGACCATCGGGCTGCTCACCGCCGTTGCGACGCTTGGCGTGCCGGTGGGCACGATCCTGTTCCGCGTGTTGTCGCGCTATTCGGTGGCGTTGCTGCTGACGCTGGAGTTCACGCTGATTGGTGGCGGGTTTTATCTGGCATCGCTCGCCACCGATTACCGCACGCTGATGGGCGCGGTGGTGGTGAACCAATTGGGCTGCGGCATGATGCTGCCCACGCTGCTGAATTGGGTGATGCGGCCGCTGCAATATTCCCTGCGTGGGCGCGGCACCGGATTCTGGATGGCGGCCTTCAATATCGGCCAATTCTGCTGCGTACTGGTGCTCTCCGGCCTGATGCAGCAGACCGGCGGCAAGATCATCCCGGCACTGGCGAGCTTGAGCGCGGTGGCCTTCGCGGTGGCGGTGGTGGCTCTTCTCTGGCAGCTTTTCTCTCGTGCGCCGGTGATTCGGGGAAGCGCGGCGCAAGAAGCATAAGTTTGCGGGCTGGGATTTGCCGACACCATTTTCGCCATCGCGCGTTATCGCGCTCGATTTTGAAACCGCGTGCCCGCGGCCGGGCAACGCTTGCCAGATCGGATTGGCCTGGATTGAAGGCGGCAGCGTGACGCGCCGCGAGTCGCGCTACATCCGCCCGCGCGACATGGAATTCACCTTCTCCTGGGTGCACGGCATCACCTCCGAACATGTGTGGGACCAGCCGGAATTCCCGGACGTGTTCGAAGAATTCCGCAGCGAGTTCGATGGCGCATTGGTGTTGGCCCACAATGCCGGTTTCGACGAAGGCGTGCTCAAAGCTTGCGCGCGCACCTACAAGATGAAGCTTCCGCCCATGGAATTTCTCTGCACGCTGCGCATCGCGCGCGCCGTATGGCCGGAATTGAAATCGAAATCGTTGAACAACGTCGCGCAGCATCTCGGCATCAAGTTCCGCC
>CAIYRG010000055.1 GCA_903928515.1 uncultured Alphaproteobacteria bacterium
AATTTTCCGGTCAATATTCGCCCTACCTGCCGCCTTTTTCAGCCCCCCAAACAACCCCTGCCCGGCCCCTCGTCGCCGTGGGCGCCGTCGTGTGGAACGACGATGGCGAGGTACTTCTGATCCGCCGCGGAAACCCGCCGCGCGCAGGCTCGTGGAGCATTCCCGGCGGCAAGGTGGAATGGGGCGAAAGCCTCACCGACGCGGTTGTGCGCGAGGTGCGCGAAGAAACCGGCATCGCTATTCAGGTGTTGGGATTGATCGAAGTTCTGGAGACGCGCACGCCTGGACAAGATGGCGTGATCTCGCATCATTATGTGCTGATCGATTATTCGGCGAAGAGCATCGGCGGCATGCTGCAGGCCGGCGACGACGCCATGGATGCGCGCTTCGTGAAGCTGTCGGATCTCGGGGCCTACGCGCTGTGGAATGAAACCCAGCGCATCATCGAGAAGAGCGCTGCCCTGCTGCGCGATCTATAAAAATTTCCGCACCAGTAGCGAGCCCATACTGCCCAGGCCGCATAACATCACCAGCACGCCGAAGCCTTGGTTGATGCGGTGCATCACGTGTTCGTTGATGTGCTTGTGAAAGATGCCGGTGATGGCGGTGATCGTGAACCACCAGGCAACCGAGCCCGCAACAACACCGGCCACAAGAAGTGCCGCCCCGGCAAAGGTGGCATCGTTGTCCGCCAACCCTGCGAAACCCGCGAAGAGCACCGCAAAGCCGAGCAATGTCACCGGATTGGTGATGGTGAGGCCGAAGGTTGAGATCAGCGCGCCCGCCATCGTGGATGAGCCTTCATCCTTGCGCGTGATCGGGCAGGACAACGTGACCTTGGTGCGGAAGGTGTGAATGCCGAAGCCGATCATCATCAATCCGCCCAGAAGGCGCAGCCAAAACGAATAGCCTTCGATGAGCTGCGAGACAGCCGTGAAGCCGAACGCGGTGATGACCGCGAAAACCCCGTCGCCCAGTGCTGCCCCCAAACCGGAGATGAAACCGTTCATCGTGCCGTAGGCCAACGTCCTACGAATGCAGATGAGATTCACCGGGCCGATGGGTGCTGCAACCGTCAGGCCGATGATGATGCCGCTGAAAACCAGAATAAAATAATTCATCGCCCCAAGCTCTTATGCGGGGCGGCTGTCATTTGCCACCCATACTTTCGCCACCAAAAGGCCGGAAGCGGCATCGACACTGCGGCTGCTTCACCGGCCGCTTCATCAATCTAGGAAACCCGAGGCCATTTCCAAAGTACAAGGATTCTACGAAAAATGCTGACTGGCGTATCCTTCGCAGATGCGGAAAAGCTGGCCCGGCTGCGTTTGGCGCGGACCGAGAGCATTGGCCCCGTCACCTTTCGCAACCTCATTGGGCGCTTCGGTTCGGGCATAAAAGCGTTGGAAGCCGCGCCGCTTCTGGCCCGCCGTGGCGGCCGGTCGGAGGGACTTCGCATTCCTCCTGAGGCCTCGGCGCAAGCGGAAATCGAAAAGCTCGCCAAACTGGGCGGTCGCATTCTTTTTTGCGGCGAGACCGCCTACCCCGGTGCGCTCGCCGCACTCGACGCGCCGCCGCCGGC
>CAIYRG010000056.1 GCA_903928515.1 uncultured Alphaproteobacteria bacterium
CGCGGGCTGCCATGCAGCCGCCAATAGGCGATACCGGGCCAGCCGCCGCATATCGCGGCATCCGGGATAAAGGCCGGATCGGCCGCTACCCGCCCGATCCGATAGGCCGTTAGCAGATCCTCCGCCTCAGCCGTGAACCAGCTGGCGTGGCGCGGCTCGCACGCTATGAGCCCTGTGAAATCCGAACGGACGACCGCGAGGAAAGCCCCGGCCATCGCTTTGTCGAAGGCGAGCTTGGGCGGCAATTGCACAAGAACGACTCCCAGCTTTTCGCCGAGGCCGGAAATTTCGTCTCGAAACGCCGACCATTCATCTCCGCAATCGCGCAATTTCTTTTCGTGCGTGATTCTTTTCGGCGCCTTCACCGCGAAACGGAAAGCGGTAGGCACACTCATCGCCCAGCGCGCATAGGTCGTTTGCCGGTGCGGCCGGTAGAATGAGGAATTGATCTCGACCGCATTGAAGCGCGTCGCATAGCGCGCCAGATGACTCGCGCCTGAATCGAAAGGCGAATCGTAAAGGGAGCCGTGTTCGCGGCGGATCGCCCAGCCTGACGTGCCCACAAAGATCGCGCTCATGGAAGCAAAACGCGCGAGGTTCTTTTTTAGCCTCAGCTTCGGTATGGGAAGCAGTGCGCTCGCGGCAGGTCCAAGTCGAAATGCTTGCCCAATGCCGCGATGGCGTCAGCGTGCTGCACGTAGGGATCGGCATTTTCCGGCCCGACGATGATGATGCGGAACGGGCCACCTTCGGATTCTTCCGGCATCTTGCCGTTCGGCGGCAGCATCGCGGTTGCCAGCGCCGCGCCTGCGGAATCACGCAAGGTTAGGAACATCGGCATGTTGCGCTGAAGATGTGAGTTCAGCCCGATGTCGCGTTCGATGAAGGCCTGCGATGTTGGCCGGTATGTCACGCGCACTGCCTCCTGCGCCCGGCGGAAATGCTTTTCCACCGCATGGCGCATTGCTTCCGATTCCAGCAGGGCCTCGCCTTCGGTTTCCATGCGAAACCAAGTGCAGCGGTTGGGTGCGTCGCAGACATATTGCATGGGGAGTCCTTACGCTTCGAAAAGCACGGGCAGGCGATGATGTTCGCGCGGTTCTTCCGCGCTGTATAGACGGGCCTCGCGCAGCAGCTACAATGCCTGTGGACATAACGAAGGGCGTTGCGATGGAATATCTCCACACCATGGTGCGGGTAGGCGATCTGCAAGCCAGCCTGCATTTCTATTGCGATCTGTTGGGCCTCAAGGAAGTCCGCCGCACCAACAATGAAAAGGGCCGTTTCAGTCTCATCTTCCTGGCCGCACCGGGCGATGAAGCGCGCGCGACGGAAACCAAGTCGCCGCTGGTCGAGCTGACCCACAATTGGGACGCGCAGGAATACAAAGGTGGCCGCAATTTCGGCCATCTCGCCTATGCGGTGGACGATATCTACGCGCTCTGCGCCACGCTGATGGCGGGTGGCGTCACCATCAACCGCCCCCCGCGCGATGGCCATATGGCTTTCGTGCGCTCGCCTGACGGCATCTCCATCGAGCTTCTACAGAAAGGTGGGGCGCTGGCGCCTGCCGAGCCGTGGGCGTCCATGGCCAACACCGGCGAGTGGTAGCGCTTGAGAGATGATTTGCCGCAAGGCGTTTGCAAATAATTTTGGAACCGCAGGGAGCCGCGTGCGTATCGCCGCGTTTCCTCAGTCTAACGCCCGCTCCCACGGCCAAATGTAGAGTTGGCTCGGAAAGGATGGGCATTGGAGGGCGACATGCGTGACCAAGCATTCGACGACGACAGCCAAATCCCGTCCGAAATTCTTGCCGATTTGGGCAAGGGCCTGATCGCCGGTTTTGCGGCGACTGTTGCCCTTTCGATTCTGGTGATTGCGCAGAAATCTCTGGGGTTGGTTCCCGAGTTCGATCTCATTGCATTCCTCAGCCAATTGGCCGGATCGGCATCGCCCGCGGTCGGTTGGGCTATGCACTTCTTCGTCGGCACAATTGTGTGGGGATTGCTGTTCTCAGGGCTCGATGCCCATCTCCAGCGTTCCGAAGGCTCGGGCGAGCTGATGCGCGGCACGTTCTTCGGCCTGCTCATCTATCTCGTGATGATGATGTTCCTGATGCCGCTTCTGAATCTTGGCTTCTTCGCCGTGAAGCTCGGCGTGGCAACGTCGTTGCTCGCCTTCGGCGACAACATCGTTTACGGGCTGGTGCTTGGCGGCGTCTACGGCGTGCTGCGGCCGGTGCCGGTTACTTCTTAAACCGGGCTGCGTACGACGGGCGGCGCGCTATCGCTTTTGTCGTTGTCGATACGCGGGCGGTCGCTGTTGTAGCGCCGGCGCAAGCCGCCGGTCATGACGCGCGGAGACAGCTCGCGATCGGCGATGTGCTTCTGTTCGTCGCTCAAGCCGGCATAGAGCGTCTTGGTGGCGTTCTCGGTTTCCGCCAACCGTTCGGCTGCCGCTTCCATCGTCTTGCGGCGCTGGTCGAGCTGGTCGATCAGGCTCGGCGGATTATTTTTATCGGCATCTGACGGTGCGTCTTGCGGGCGGATGCGGGCAGCGGCGTCTTTGCGCACAGTCTCCGCATAGGTATTCCACAACGAATCTTGCTGTGCGGTAATCTTCAGGCGCTCTTTAAGGGCGGTGAGACGGCCCTCCAGCCCGGCGGCATCGGTGCCGCGCGTGCGCTGCTGTTGCGCGAAGGTTTCCGTATCCGGCTCGGCGACGGCAGGACTCTGCGGCGCGCTCTTGCCTTCCAACGCGGCCCAAGCGGCACCGGCGCCGAGCGCGGCGACCAGGGCAAGCGGGAGGATGGTGCGGTATCCAGACAACATGGAGCGATCCTTTAAACGCAAGCGCTGCCCCCGCCCAACAAAAATTGCCGCCTGCGCGACCTAACGCAAACGTTCGTGAGCGAAGATGGCGCTCTTTTGTACCCTGAGAATATCGGATTCGTGCGCATCTGTCGCGCTAGGCCTTATCCTACAAATAGGCATCTGCTTGGTTTTGCAGACTTTTTGGTCTCAAAATCGGGGAATGTTATCGTTAGCCCAAATTAATTCTGCGAGCCGGAAAATGCCGCAAATCCAGGAAGAAGACCTCGTCGCGTCCGTCGCGGACGCGCTCCAGTATATTTCGTACTTCCATCCCCAGGATTACCTGCAGGCCCTGGCTGCGGCCTATGCCGTGGAACCCGCCGGTCCCTCGAAAGACGCCATCGCGCAGATTCTGGCCAACAGCCGAATGTGCGCGGAAGGCCACCGGCCGATCTGCCAGGA
>CAIYRG010000057.1 GCA_903928515.1 uncultured Alphaproteobacteria bacterium
AGGCGGATACGTCGAACAGCCGCTCGCCAACACCGAGGCGGAGCAACTGAGCGAGGGCAATACCGGCATCCTGCAACCGGGCCAAGCCGCGCAGGTCGCGCAATACCAGTCGCAGGCCGAAAGCCAGCTTCGCCAACAGCTCGTCAACGAGGGCGTGCAAGACCCGGCGCAGGATTCGCGCTACATTTCCGGCATGGCGACGATTGCCCAAAACGCGCAGATCATGGGGCAGCAATTCGTGACGGCCGCGCTCACGTCGGGCCTCACGGCGGCGGGTGACGCACAGAGCGCGCTCACGACAGCCGCGCAGGCGCAAATCGACGTGGATCAGGAATTTCAGTCAGCACTCAGTTCGTCCATGCAGAGTTTTGGCCTTATCATGGGCCTCAGCAACATCGGCAGCAGCGCCGCCGGGGCGAACGCATGAACCGCCGCGATGTGAAATTGCAGCGCAAGGGCATCATGTCGAGAGAGAACGCGATGCTCGTGGAAGAGCTTCTCGCGCCCGCGATGCGCTTTCACAAAGCGCGGCAATTCGGCAACGCAATCTCGGCTTATCACGACGCTCTAGCGAAAGAGCCGGATTGCGCCGACGCATGGTGCAATATCTCGAACGCGCTAGGCGAAATGGGCCAGCACGAGGAAGCCATTACCGCCGCGCGCCGCGCACTCGAATTGAACCCGAAAATGCCCGACGCGCACAACAATCTCGCGAGCGGGTTCATGCAGATGGGCTACGCCAAAGAGGCGTTCGCGGAATTTCGGGAGGCGGCCAACCTCAAACCGTTCGATTGGAATTTTCGCCGCAATCTCTTGGCTGGCTCGCTCTACTGCGATGACCTTGACGCGGCGGCAATCGGCAAGTTGCACAAAGCGGTCGCGGGTGTTTTCGGTAAGCCCGGCATCGCGCGCCCAAAATTGCGGGAGGCGCGCTGGCGTACGCGCATAGGTTTTCTGTCGAGCGACTTGCGCAATCACGTTGTCAGCAATTCGCTTTTGCCGCTCGTGTGGGCGCTCGATCCGTCGAAATTCGACATTACGTTCATCGGACACGACAGCGCGCACGATCACATTTCGGCAAAATACCGCGAGCGCGCCGATGCGTGGGTCAATATCGACGGCGTAGTGGATAGCGTGGCGGCGGATCGGATCAGGGCCGCAAATCTCGACATGCTCGTGAGCCTCGCGGGACATCTGGACCGCAACCGTCCAACGATTGCGTCATGGCGCGTCGCTCCTATTCAAGTGTCCATGTTCGACATAGCGACAAGCGGCCTTTCGGCGATGGACTATCTCGTTGCCGACGAATGGACCGTGCCAGTGGGCGGACAAGAGTGGTTCGCAGAAAGCGTGGTGCGCGTCAACCCGATTTACGTCTCCGCGCCGCCGAAAAATTACCCGGCGCCGAAGGACGAGCGAGACGCCAGCGCGGTCACGTTCGGCTGCTTCAACAACCCCGCGAAGATTTCGCCATCGTGCCTGCGCGCGTGGGCGGAAATTCTGGACCGCGAACCGCGCGGCGCGCTCGTGCTCGGGTACAAGACGGTCTATGCGCAGAAGATGGCGCGGGACCGTGTGCTTGCGGCAATGCCCGGTATTGACCCGTCGCGCGTCACGTTCCTTGCATACGAAGCGCCGGAACCGGATCACCTCGCGCGCTACCACAAGATCGACGTTGCGCTTGACACGTTCCCGTTCTCAGGTTCAACCACGAGTTTCCACGCACTCGCGATGGGTG
>CAIYRG010000058.1 GCA_903928515.1 uncultured Alphaproteobacteria bacterium
GCCGACATGGACAAGATGGGCGTGGATGTTCAGGTGATCAGCCCCTCGCCCGGCCATTTCAATTATTGGGCCGATCTGGATGTGGCTGCTGAGAACGTGCGCTGCGTCAACGAAACGCTGGCGTCGTATTGCGCCAAGCATCCGAACCGCTTTGCGGCACTGGGCAACATCGCGCTGCAGCATCCCGATCTGGCGATGGAACAGCTCGATTATGCGATTAACACGCTGGGCTTCCGCGGCTTTGAGATTTGCACCTCGCCTATGGGCAAGGATCTGGACGATCCGATCTTCGCGCGGTTCTGGGCGAAGGTGGAAGAGGTGGGCGCGCTGGTGTTCCTGCACCCGCAAAGCTGCCCGCCGCTGACCGACCGCTTAAACAAATCCTACCTCTCGAACATCATCGGCAATCCGCTGGATACGACGATCGCGCTCTCACATCTCATCTTCGGCGGCGTGCTGGATAAGCATCCGGGCCTGAAGATTTTGGGCGCGCATGGCGGCGGCTTCCTGCCCTCGTATTTCACGCGCTCGGATCATTGCTATCACGCGCGCACCGATGCCCATTCGATGCAGAAACAGCCGAGCGATTACTTCAAGCAATTGTTCTTCGACACCATCGTCTACACGCCCGAAGCGTTGAAAGTGATCATCGACAATGTGGGGGCGAGCCAGGTGATGGTGGGCACGGATTATCCGTTCGACATGGGCCATTACGACCCGCACGGACTTCTGAACGGCGTGAAGGGCCTGTCGGATAGCGACAAACGCGCGATCCTGAGCGAGAACGCGCTGCGCGCGTTGAATATAAGGGTGGAATAACACAACCCTCACCATGGCTGGGTTTAACCCGGCCACCCAGTGCGCTCGCGTCTGCGAGCGCAGACATCGCCTGAAAACATTCCTGGCTCGCAGACGCTCGCCTACTGGGTGGCCGCCTCAAGGACGGCCATGGTGCCGGAGTTGGGGGCCAGTCTACCGCGCGGCCACCGCGTCCACTTCGAACAGGAATTCCGGGCGCGCGAGGCTTTTCACCACCAGCAACGTGCTGACGGGTTTCACGTCACCGAACACCGATTTTATGATGGCCTCCAAGCCGATGCGGTTGTTCACATCCAGCATATACATCTGAATCTTCACCAGATCGGCCGGGCTCATGCCTTTGTGTTTCAGCACCAGCGCCACGTTCTTGAAAGCCAACTCCGCCTGCTCGGCGAACGTCGCGCCCAATTTGCCGTCCGG
Organism: uncultured Alphaproteobacteria bacterium; assembly: GCA_903928515.1. Lineage (GTDB taxonomy): Bacteria > Pseudomonadota > Alphaproteobacteria > Micropepsales > Micropepsaceae > CAIYRG01. The sequence goes on from CAIYRG010000058.1 coordinate 1,240, forward strand.
TGAAAAACCGAGTTGGCCCGCCACATACAGAATGTCCGAGCCCTTCGGCACGAACACGCCGTGGCTGTAATTGGCTTGCGGGGCAGCCAGCGTGTCGGGATCAAAGCGCTCGATCACAAGATCATTCCTTTAAGGAGGACGTATCGCCAACGACGGAGCCATCGGCCTTGGTGATTTTGACAAGATAGCCGCCGTTGCGTCCATCCTTGAGCGGGCGCAAATCGACCGTAACTTTGTCACCCGTAGCGAGCGATTTCTTCGACCAGCCATTGTGCACGAGGCTTGTCGGGCTGCCGCCTTCCATGCCCCAAACGTCGCTGCCGCCTGTGGCGTTGGGCACTTTCACCCAGACATAGATGTGCGGTGCGGCCCATTCGAAATTCGTCACCGCGCCGGTGACGGTGACCATCTTCTCGCGGTCGAACATCGCGTAAGAGTGATGCGCGAAAGCCGGAACGGCTAAGACCGTGCAAGCGGTGACAGTGATCGCACTGTAGGCAATGCCATTCTTCATGACGTTTCCCCCAATAGTTGGATCAACACTCCCTGTTCTGTCTTAACGCGCGTGACGCGATCCGATCAGCCGTTGCCGGTTTCCGGTTGCTGTGTGTTCAACGCATTGGTCAGCGCGGCTTTCACGCGCGCAGGGCTTAACGGCGCACGGCGGATGCGAACACCCGTAGCCTCGAAAATCGCATTGTTGATCGAGGCCGCAACCGTGCGGATGGCGCCTTCGCCGGCACCGGAGGATTTCACATCCAGCCGATTGAGCAGCACGATGTCCACCGCATCCGGCGTGCCATCGACATCGAGGATCGTGTATGTGTTCCAATCCACCGATGTCACATTGTGCGGATCGAACGTCGCCTCTTCGTGCAGCGTGCGGCTCAAGCCCTGCACCAGATTGCCTTCGATCACGCGGCGTAACGTATCGGGATTGATGATAAGGCCGCATTCGTGCGCGACCGTGAACTTGCGCACATGCACGTGGCCCGTCTTCGGATCGACAGTGATGTCCGAGACCACGCACACATAGGTCGTCGTACCCAAGGCTTCACGCCGCGTATAGGCGATACCTTGGCCGGTGAGCAGATCGCCGTCCTTGCCCCGGCGCGTGCACGCAGACCCTGCCTTCCAGCCAGCTTTCTCGGCAGCGGCCTCGATGACGTTGATGTCGCGCTCTTCCTTCAGATAGGCGAGCCGGAATGCCACCGGGTCGGCATTCGTCGCGGCCGCCAGTTCGTCGATAAAGCTCTCGCTGGCGAAATGGCATTGCGGCCCCAGCGGATCGCGCACATGCGCGGTGCGTAAGGGTGACACCTTGTCGAGCAGCGGCGGGATCGTGTCCCAACCCACGCGCTTGTTTTCGAAATCGTAGGAATCTTCCGAGATGGCGAAGGCGGGCGCCAATAGCGGCTTCGCACCCATCGTCTGGCCCACCAGCGTTTCGCCGGGATCGTTTTCGATCTGCGCCACATCGTATCGCGAGAAACCGCGCGAGAGGTGATCCCAGGCGATGACCTTGCCGGTGGCATCCAACCCGGCGCGAACTTTGTGTATCGATGCAGGCCCCTTGGGGTCCCAGCCCGTGCCTTCATGGCGCATCCACTGCACGCGCACCGGCTTGCCGACTGCCTGGCTGAGAACCGCGGCTTCCATCAGCGCGTCACCCGCATCGTTGCGGCCATAAGAGCCGGGCCCGCGCATCCATACGGTGCGGACCTTTTCCGGCGGCAAACCCAGCAATTTCGCAACACCGACGGATGCGAAATGCGGCTTCTGTGTGCCGCTGTAAATCGTGGCGCCGTCGACGCGCGCATCCACAACGCCGCAAGCCGGACCCATGCAGGCATGGCTTTGGAACGGCCACTCGTAATCCGCGCTCATGATTTTGGCGGCCCGCGCCATACCGTCTTCGAGCTTGCCCGTGTTGATCGGCGTGTCGCTTTTGGTCGAAGGTGCTGCGCGGATCACATCGTACAGCGTGGCGGGCTCAGGGAACGCGTTCGCGGGTTGCGACCAGGTGACTTTCAACGCCCGCGACGCGCGGATGGCGTTCCATTCCTTCTCCGCCACCACGGCCACGAAATCCCCTTTGTGCACCACGCGCACGCCGGGAATGTCCGCAATCGAGCTATCATCGACCGCCTGCACGCTGGCGCCAGCTGCGGGCGGACGTACCACGCGGCCGTGCAGCATGCCGGGCAGCCGCACATCGGTGACGAAATCTTCGGTCGCAAAAACCTTGCCCGGAATATCGTAACGCGGGAAAGACTGCCCCACGACTTTGTATTGGTCCGGCGTTTTCGGTTTGGTCTGCGCCGTCAAGATCAGCGTGTTGCCAATGGCCTTGTTCCAGCCGATCTTGGCGCGGATTTTCTTGCCGCCGATCAGCTTCGCATAGGTGATGGATTTCTTCGGAGTTGCGGAGCTGATCACGCCATCGCGCACGCTTAAGCTTTCCGGCGCGACATTCCAGGCAAGTGCTGCACGCTCAACAAGCACGCGGCGCGCTTCGGTTGCGGCTTGACGCAGCGCAGGCCCGGCCAGCGACACAGCAAAGCTGCCCGAGGCATCACCCTGATTGACGGTGAGAAAACTGTCGCCCTGCACGACTTGAACGGCGGAAAACGGCACGTCGAGATCTTCGGCGACGATCTGCGCCATGGCGACGTCGCTGCCCTGGCCCATATCGCACTTGCCGAAGAACACCGTCACCTTGCCCTTGGCGTCGATAGCGAGCCAAGAATCCAACTCGGTCGGGTCGAGAGGCTTCGGATCATCACTCCCCGCATCCGCGGCAAGCACGCGCGCGGGGTCGGTGAACCCGATGGCTATGACGAGCGCGCCGCTGCGCAGCAGATTGCGGCGCGACAGCGTGAGCGGTGTGTGAGCGTTCATGGGTGACCTCCTCGGCGCGGGTTTTCCCGCTGCTTTGGCGGCCATAATGCGCTTCGCCCCCGCATTCCTCAAGGAACCTCGGTCAAGGACCGCCTTGGAATTGCGAGGGCGAAAAAGCGCAGAACTGAGCCTGAGAGCGGCTAGTCGTCTTGCAGAAGCTTGATCTTCTTCACGTCAGGCGCCTTGGGCAGTGTCGCCACGTAGGCGTAGATGTCGGCGATGTCCTGATCCTGCAACACTTTCGACGTGTAGGGCGGCATCACCGCGCGGGGGCCGCGCAGCTGCGTGATGAAGTTCGCGGTCGACGAGGGATTGAGCAGCGTCGGCCCCGCGACGCCGCCTTGCGCCGCCCAGCCGTGGCATTGCGAGCAACCGACCGAATTGTAGAGATCCTTGCCGTGCTTGATGGCTTCGCGTTCCGCCTTGTCGGCGGCATAGGCGGCGGAGGTCACAAGAAGGAAGGTGGCGGAAAGAAGCGCGATAGAGCGTGTCATGGTTTTGTTCTCCTCAACGCGCTTGCGAGATGCAGTCGATCAGGGCGGGCTCGCCCTTCTTGACGACTTCGAGTGCACGCCGGACGGCCGACCGGAAGTCACCCGCATTGTCGACAGGGCCTTCTGTGTAGACCCCAAAGCCTTGCGCCAACTTTGCGTACGAGATGAAGGGCTCGGTGAAGACGCAACCGATTTCGCAACGGTCGATGCCGCGCGAGCGCTGATCGGCCATGCGCTGCACGTGCATCATCTCTTGGTGATAGGCGCGGTTGTTGTGCACGATCATCAACAGCGGAATTTTGCTTTGCGCAGCCGTCCAGATGCAGCCCGGCTGCATCAAATAATCGCCGTCGCCGACGATGGCGACCGTCAGGCGTCCAAGCTTCTTATTGGCAAGTGCAATACCAACCGCGGCCGGTGACGAATAGCCAACGCCCGCCGCGCCCGAACCGCCGAGGAAGCGATAGGGTTTGTCAAAATCCCACAGCCGGATTGGCCAATCGGAAATACCGCCGGTGTCGGAGGCCAGCACCCAATCCTCGTGCTTGATTTGATCGTACAGCTCCATGCACATCCGCGCGGTCGAGATCGGCGTGGCATCCCAGCCATAGGCCGCGTCTTCAATTGCGACCTTGTGGACGGCCGGCATCATGTCGCCCAAATTCTTGCCGCGAGCCTGGGCACGGGACTTCTGATTGCCCGACAATTCGCGCGCGATGGCGTCTGTGAGCGCCGGCAACGAGGCTTGGGAATCACCCGCGATCATCAGATCGGCAGCAGCGAAGCGCTGATAGGCCGCCATGTTCGTCTTGGTGAGGAAGGCTGCGGTGGAGATGCAGATCACTTTCGTGCCGGCCTTCACGCGCGGCACCAGCCGGCGTTCGGGAAGATCGGGCAGATCGACGGTGAGCCCGAACAGATCGATAGGCTCCAACGCCAGGATCACGTCGGCATCGCGCAACGCCGCACCGCCGCGAGACGAATGGTTCAGCGGGTGGCGCGAGGGGAAGTTCAGACGATGGCGGCGGTCGATGACCGGCGCGTTCAGCGTTTCCGCCAGCTTCACCAGAAGCGCCATGCCGTCAAAGGTGCGCGCGAAACGGTCGGCGATGATCACCGGGTTCTGCGCGTTGGCCAGCATCTTGGCGGCTTCGGCAATCGCGTTCATGTCGCCTTGCGGCGGGTAATATTCTTTCAGCTTCGGAATGGTGAGCGTCTTGGCTTCCGCCGGATCGACCTCGCCTTCCATCAGATCGGCGTTGGCGACGATCAGCGTCGGTGCGGACGGAACCGCCGTCGCGACGCTGTACGCGCGCACCATGGATTCCGAAAACGCCTGCAGCGAATCCGGCTGGTCGTCCCATTTGGTGAAGTCGCGCACGATGGCGGCTTGGTCATGCGCGGAGTGATACCAGTCCACCTGCAGGCGGCGCTTGGCGCCGTCTTCGGTGTTGCCCGCAATGATGACGACGGGGGCCTGATCGGCGAAGGCGTTGTAGATGGCCATCGGCGCGTGCTGCAGGCCGACATTGGCGTGCACCATCGAGATCAGCGGCTTGCCCGCGGCCTTGGCGTAACCATGCGCCATGGCGACCGAGGAATCTTCATGCAGGCAGGTGACCCATTCCGGCATCTGGTTCTTGCCGTAATTGATCAGCGATTCCTGCAAGCCTCGGAACGATGAGCCAGGCACGGCGCAGAGATATTCGACGTTCAACGTCTTGATGACGTCGACCATGAAATCCGAACCGGCGTGGTCCACGGTGATCTTGGCGCGGCCCGGCGTGCCGGTTTCCCCCGCCATGTTCGGCGTCGGCGGCACGCTGGATTTTTGCGGTGCGGCGGCATCGGCGGCGGCGGCCGGGTTCAACGCACCGGCGGCGGCGAGGCCGACGGCAGGACCGGCGGCAATTGCACCGGCTAGAAATTTGCGACGTTTCACGTCAAGCGCAGGCGTCTTGGACGCAGGCATGTAATCCCCCAAAGCAATGAGATGGTCTGAAAGCAGTTTCCGGTATGCACCGGCCGCATGGGGCTGGTGTCATGTTCTGTAGAGTCGGCGGAAGCCTTAGCCGAAGCCCGTGGCAGGCGGTAGGCCGCAAAGCCAAAACTGGGCCAAAACGGGTACGCTTTTAGCGTTGTGCAACGCGGCGAATTTCGCGAACCAGCGAGAGGGGGTCGTAGGGCTTGGCCACACGGGCCTGGGTGCGGAAGCGCTCGGGAAGCTGCATCGCAACGTAGCCGGTCAGGAACAGGAAGGGCTTACCCGCCGCCAGCAATTCGTCGGCGAGCGGATAGACCATCTCACCGTTCAGATTGACGTCCAAAATGGCGAGATCGAAGCCGCCGCGCCGCGCGCCATCCCGCGCCGCCGTGAGCCCGGAATACATGCCCACGACGTGGGCCCCCGCTGCGCGCAAATCTTCTTCCAGCGAACAGGCGAGAAGAAACTCGTCTTCCACGAGGAGAATGTTCAAACCCGCAATGCCGCCGTCGCCGGGGGAAGATGTCAGACCTTGCATGTCATGCCATGTGCCGCGGGCTTTCTGCCTGCCTTCGTTGTTTTGCGATCAATGCACTGCGTGCGCGTCCAACGGCAAGGCAATATCGCAGGTGAGGCCATGGGCCGCGAAATCCATCCGCACCTTGCCTTTCAAATCAGAAGCCAGCGCGCGTTCCAAAAGCAGGCTGCCAAAGCCGCTGCGCGTGGGAGGCGACACCGACGGCCCTCACCGCTCGGCCCAAGAAATCTGCAACTCCTTGCCGGGCGCAAGGCGCCAGTCGACCGACACAATTCCGGTTTTGTCGGACAGCGCGCCGTACTTCGCAGCGTTTGTCACCAACTCATGCACCGCCATGCCCAGCACCACGGCGCATTTGACATTGACGCTCACCGCCGGGCCCGACAGGCGGATATTGCCGCCATCTTCGCGCGCGTAAGGGGCCAATTCGTCTTTCAACATGGCCTCAAAAGAGACGCCCGCCCAATTGCCCTCGGCCAGACGGCTGTGGGTTTGCGCCAGCGCGCGGATTCGCCCCGAGAAGGAATGGCGGGCTTCCTCAATGGAGGGCCCACGCGAGAACGATTGCTGCGCGATGGAGATCACGGTGGCCAAGGTATTCTTCACCCGATGGCTCAGTTCGGCCACCAGAAGATCGCGTTCGGCTTCGGCCTTCTTGCGCTCGGTGATGTCGAGCGTCGCGCCCAGAAGGCGCGCCGCACCGCGCTCGCCGCGCACGGCCGAAGCATTGGTATAGAGCCAGGCGATCTCGCCGTTGGGCTTTACGATGCGGCTTTCCAATTCAAGCGGCGCGCCGGTCTTCAGGCTGGCTTCCAACGTCCGTTGCACATGCACCCGATCCTGCGGATGGATCAGCTCGTAAAAGCCTTCAAACGTGCCGGTGAAATCTTCGGGCTCGATACCGTGCATCGCAAACAGCGATTCGGTCCAATTGAGACGGTTCTTCGAGACGTCCCAATCCCACACGCCGATTTTCCCGGCACGCGTCGCCAGACGAAGGCGCTCTTCCTTTTCGCGCAGCTCCTGCTCGGAACGCTGACGCTCCAGGCCCGACGCGAATTGGCGCGCAATGGTCAGCGCCAAGCTGTTTTCGCTCGCCGTGAAATCATGCGGCCTATCGTAATAGGTCATGAACTTGCCGATGAGCCTGCCATTCGACACCAGGGGAATGAACGACAGCGCGGCAACGCCCTCATAGCGGATGATGGCGTTGAGCGGCGCAGGCATGTCCGATGCCGACACATCGCCAAGCACAATCGGCTGCGGATCTTTGTCGCCCGGCGGCCAAGGCGAATGGCCCTCCACCGCTTTCCGATAATTATCGGAAAGCCGGTGCCAGGCGACGAACCGCATGACCTGGGATTCGTCCAACAGAAGAATCGAGGCGCGGTCGCAATTCAGCGCACGCATGATCGCTTCGATGCCCGCGCCGTAAATCTCCGGCAAGGATTTCGCCCGATGGATCGCCGCTGTGAACTCATAAAGCGCGGCCTGCTCCTCGGCGTGTTTGGTGAGGACCGCCTCCGACCGTTTGCGATCGCCGATGTCGCGGGCGATTTTGGACGCGCCGATGATGTTGCCGTTGCCATCGCGCACCGGAGAAATCGACAGAGAAAGGTCGACAAGACTGCCGTCCTTACGGCGCCGCACGGTTTCGAAATGCTCGACACGCTCGCCGCGCCGGATGCGCGCCAGAATTTGCGGCTCTTCGTTTTCGAAATCTTCGGGAATGAGAAGCGTGATGGGCTTGCCGATCATCTCTTCCGGCGTATAGCCGAACAGGCGCTCCGCACCCGCGTTCCAGCTGGCGACGATGCCGTTGATGTCTTTGGAGATGATCGCGTCGTCCGAGGACTCCACGATGGCCGCCAAACGGTTGGCGGTCTGCTCGGCGACGCCGCAATGCGCTTGCTCGCCCCTATCCGCTTCCGGAATTTTGCCATCCGCTGCTTCATAGAAACAGCTGAGCGCGCCGAGCACGCGCCCCGCGTCGTTCTTCAAAGGCTGGATGTTTGCCACCACCGTAACGCACGAACCATCGGGCCGCTCGATGACGACTTGCCGGCACGTCAGCTCGCCCGTGCGCAACGCGAACGCCACGGGCGGGGCCGCATGCAGCAGCGGCGCGCGGCCCCAAATATCGGCAGCTTTGGTGTTGAAGCGCAGGACGGCGCCATCCGCGGCGCACAAGGCAGTAGCGACGGGCAACGCATCAAGCGCCGCCTGATCCATGGTGCGGAAAATGTCGAATTGCGACGATGCGCGGAAGTCCGCGAGGACTTCTTCACTGCTCATTATGTCCCGCTAGCCCGACCTGAACGTCATTGGTTCTGCAGACGTTGGTGAACGGGAACGGGCAAGCCGCTCAAAAGTTCCTTGCCATAGCGACCCAACGCAAAAAAATCGTCGCGCTTGGCCTCGGACATTTACCTCAGGAAAATCAAAGGTTTCGCGGGTTTAGGCGGGCGATAGCGTCGACTCACGCCTCGCCAAGGATGTCGCGCAGCTCGCGATCCAACTGGTCGAGCGTGAAAGGCTTGGTTAACAGTCGCGTGCCCGCATCCAAAACGCCGTTGTGGACGATAGCGTTGCGCGTGTAGCCGGTCATGTAGAGAACATGCAGATCAGGACGGATTTGTATGGCGGCATCAACCAGCATCCGGCCATTCATGCCCGGCATCACCACGTCGGTGAGCAGCAGCGAAATGTCGGACCGGGTTTTCAGAATTTCCAACGCAGCCGCGCCGCCGGTGACATCCACCACAATGTAACCCAACTCGCGCGCCGCACCGGCAGCAAACGCACGCACCCCTTCGTCGTCCTCGACGATCAGGATCGTGAACCGTCCGGCAATCGGCGTGGCCAAGATGCGTGTGGGCTTCTCAGAAGCTTCCGGTTGCCCCGTTTCTCGCGGCAGATAGAGCTTCGCGGTCGTGCCGACGCCGGGTTCGCTATAAAGCTTGATGTGCCCGCGCGACTGCTTGATGAAGCCGTGGACCTGGCTCAGGCCCAACCCGGTGCCTTCGCCCAGACGTTTCGTGGTGAAGAAGGGATCGAACACCTTCTCCAAGATTTCCGGGGGAATGCCCGTGCCGGTGTCGGTGATCGCGATGAGGACGTATTGCCCCGCCGCCACGTCAGCATGAACAGCGGCATAATCTTGGCCGAGATAGGCGTTGGAGGTCTCAATCGTGAGCCTGCCGCCATCGGACATGGCATCGCGCGCGTTCAGCGCCAGATTCAAAATCGCACTTTCGAGTTGCGCCCTGTCGATATGCGCGCGCCACAAGCCACTGCCCTGCACGGTTTCCACCGCAATCCGCTCGCCGAGCGAGCGGTGCAAGATTTCCGACATCTCCGCCACGCATTTGTTGACATCGGTGGCGCGCGGATCGAGCGGCTGCAACCGGGAAAACGCCAAGAGCCGTTGCGTCAGCCGTGCCGCACGATTGGCGCCGGCAAGTGCAGATTCAGTCACCTTCATCGTCTTCAACTTCAAGGACGACCCGGCAAAAATGGAGGCGTGCCGCAAGGTTGTGCAAAACATGATGGCAGGCGGCGCCAGCCTGATCGACACCGCCCCGCGTTACGATGAGGCGGAAGAGCGCGTGGGCGATGTCGTCTCGAGTTTGAACGCACGCGATAGGCTGTTTCTCGCCACCAAGGTGTGGGCCGACGACGACAAGCCCGCGCAGACCGCGTCAATGGCCGCCTCGCTCAAAAAACTGCGCACCGACAAAGTCGATCTCATGCAATTCCATGTGGTCAATCGCGCCGATACCAGCCTCGGCATTCTGCGCGACTTCAAGGCGGCCGGTCACACGCGCTATATCGGATTCTCCAACAGCCGCAATTACGAGGCCTTGGAAGCCGTGATGAAGCGGGAGAAGCCGGATTTCTTCCAAGTCGACTACTCCATCGACAATCGCGATATCGAGAAGCGCTTGCTGCCCACCGCGCGCGACACCGGCACGGCGGTGCTGGTGAACCTGCCCTTCGGGCGCAACGCGCTGTTCGCGAAAACGAAGAACCAGCCCATCCCGCCATTCGCCGCCGAACTCGGCATTACGAGTTGGGCGCAATATTTTCTCAAATTCATCATCAGCCATCCGGCCGTGAGCGTGGTCATCCCCGGCACCAGCGATCCCGATCACATGCTCGACAATCTCGGTGCGGGGCGGGGGCCGATATCGACCAATTCTTCCGCGGTAACCAACGCCGGCTTTTGCGCCTTAAACCGGAAATCGCAGAAGCTCTTGATGTGCTGCAACACGCCCAAGCGCTCTCCGAGTTCTGAAAAATATAGCGGCGCCTTGAGAAGAAACTCACGGAAATTCGTGGGGTCGGAGTCCTTGGTCAGCTTGGCGTACGAATCGTCATAGATCGTCAGCAGATTGCGGATGCTGGTGCTCGACGCGACGATTCGGTCGGTCAATACGTTGCGGATGCGCTCGATCTCGGCGCCGATTTCCGATCCGACTTTTCCAATCGGCTTGGTGCTGACCACCGCGTTGATGACTTGCGACATCGACGCCGAGAGCCCCTGGAACACCCATTTGTAATAGAGGAAACCCTTCCAGCAAAACATGCCTTCGGCAAATTCCGCCTCACTCAGCTTGAGAACATGGCGAAGCGGCTGCATTTCGGTATCGAGCGTGTTGGACAAAATCTTGTCCACCAGCTTGGCTTTCTGGCTGGCAAGCCCGCTGCTGCCGAGCGCCATCACGACCAGAGGTTCGATTTCTACCTGGACGAAAGCGAAGATGTTTCGCACGTCGTTTTCCGAAAGCCGGAAATAGAGTGCCGCCGGCATGTAACCGTTGCGCTTCAGTTCTTCGCGCAGAAGGAACGGATCGAACGAGGGCAATCCGTCCATCAGGGTCAAAAGCGGCAGATCCATATTTTGGAATTTGTCGCCGCCGCCTATCAGATCCGTCATCATTTCCACGAACCGGATCTGGCCGACAAAAATGGACCGCCCGCCGAATTTCAGATCGGTGGGATCGACGGGAAAGATGATCTTCGTCGCGTTGTAGCGGCGGCCATGAAACAGCTCCATCTCATCGCCGCGCAGACGGTGCTTGAGTATCAGCGCCCGGTTGAGCCGCGAATTCTGGAAGAAGGGCTGCGCCAAATATTCAGGATCGTCTTTGTATTGACGCCAAACGGCACGGAGGTTCAGCACGCGCGCGGTCGATGCACAGTTTTCCAGATGAGCAAGACTTCTAACGCCGCGATCTGCCATAGAACCCTCGATGACGCGCGGAAATTGGCGCGTTTCGTAGGAACTTTGTAGGGCTCCAGTTCCTAACAAATATCTATTTTGCAGCCGGATTGAACGGTATGTGACGGGGATTTACCAAGACCGGCAATGCGTTCGTAGTAGCGCCTATTACCTGACAGGCGTGCAGACGCCGCTTAATGAACCAATGCCGGGTGATCGGCCCGCAGCGCCTTTAAACGTTCCAGGATTCGCTTCGCCAGAAGATCGTGAAATCCGGGGCTGTAATGATAAACGTCCACGAAAGGCTGGCCGGGAA